>NZ_JAHDIW010000021.1:0-51702 GCF_018531165.1 Geobacter grbiciae
CGTATTTGCCATGAACTTCTCCGCAAACACGGCCGCCGCTTGAGTTGGGAGTGTCTACTATTGACAGGACACCTCAATCGCCACGCGACTGACTTACCTGCCCAGACAAGTACGGTCGCTGCGAAAGAACAAGGTGAATTTCATCAGTCTGACGCCCGGCACCGCCTTCGACCATGCCCGCAGTCGAGGGGGGCATGCCGACGAACGGGCAATCCTCTATCGGATGCTGTATGACTTGCCCCTTGCGCAAAATGAACGGCGTAGGCGGTTGCGCATAGGCCTGCTCAACCTCCTGCAGGCGACAGCAGGCAAGGATAACTGGCGATCAAAGGCCAAAAACCTCCCTACGGAGGATCTGGATGCAGATCTTTCCAAGGCTTTCCGCCGGGCAGTTCTTGAAGATGCAGAACTGTACGCGGCACTGAAGGAAGGCTGTGAATGCTTTGCCTGTTACCGGGACTACAGCAGAATCCCCTGGGAGGATTCTGAGCTTCGTTACGACCTGATCGGAAAGCTCAGAAGCAAGCTGGCTTCAGTGTGCCTTTCCGCGCTTGAGCCCGACCTGGTCATCCTTGATGAGTTCCAACGATTCAAGCACCTGCTGGACGGCGATGACGAAGCCTCCATGCTGGCAACAGCACTCTTTGAACATCCCGACGTTCGTGTTCTCCTCCTTTCCGCAACGCCCTACAAGATGTTCACACTCGACCAGGAGACTGACGAGGACGACCACTATCCTGATTTCATCAGGACGCTGAATTTCCTGTTCAATGACTCCGGCAAAGTCGATGAGGTCAAGAGTCTCTTGTCAGAACATCGAACGACGCTTCACGTCTGCGCGAAGGGCTCGACATGTCATCCAGGGAAAAAGGCCGAACTTGAAAAGGCTCTCCTAAAGGTAATGTGTCGAACGGAGCGGGTCGCGACAACCCGTGATCACAACTCAATGCTGACCGAGATTGAACGGACGGCCCCCCTTACGCCGGCAGATCTTCAGCATGCCGCGACGGTTGACGCGGTGGCTATCTGTGTCAAGGCCGGGGAGCCAATCGAATACTGGAAGTCAGCGCCTTACCTGATCAACTTTCTGAAGCATTATGAGCTGAGGCATAAGCTGGATGCCCAGTTGAATGCTCCCTCAGATGCTCTTCGAGGGACTCTTTCCTCGGCAAATGGACAGTTGCTGACGAAAGACAAATTGGAAGGCTATCAGGCTCTCGACCCTGCCAATCCGAGGATGCGCGTGCTTTTCGAGGACACGATTGATAAAGGCATGTGGCAGCTTTTGTGGATGCCGCCGTCCATGCCGTATATCGAGCCGGGTGGTGTGTATCGGGACAAGGATGGATTGACCAAGGCTCTTGTGTTTTCCTCCTGGAGCGCCGTTCCAGACGCGGTTGCGTCAATCTGCTCTTACGAAGCCGAAAGGAAGATGATTGCCGGGACTTCGGTTTCCCACAGCGAACTCTATGACAAAATCAAGCCTTTGCTGCGGTTTGCGGTGGCCTCAAACGATAATCGCCTGACTGGCATGCCGATCATTGCCTGGTTGCTGCCATCGCCAACACTTGCCAGCAAGATAGATCCGCTTGAGATTGCTCTTCGTCGAGGCGGAACACTGAGCGTCCAAGAGCTAAAGGACGAGGTTAAGGCTGTTTGCCGCAGTTTGATCGAAACCCTGCCTGATGCCAGGGAAGGGACGCGGGCTGATGAGCGATGGTATTGGGCAGCTCCCATTCTTCTCGACTCCCACAACGGTCTGTCGGACTGGTGTAAAGGCCAGTCGGGATGGAGGTCCGCTACGCCGGACCATGAATCAGGCACCCGCTTCAAAGATCACATCGACCTGCTGCTCAGCATGGCAGAGGGTAACGAGAAACCTCTCGGCCCCCGGCCGGATGATCTGGTAGATGTGCTTTGCGATCTTGCTCTGGCCGGTCCTGGCGTATGTGCCTTGCGATCACTTCGCCGTATCGGTGCCGGGCTCGAAGCATCCGATCCGAACTTGCTGTCAGCCGCAGCCAGAGTCGCATCCGGCTTCCGATCTCTCTTCAACATGCCGGAAACGATTGCCATGCTGCGGGGCTCCGGCGAGGATACCTTTTGGAGGTTGACGCTTCAGTACGGTATCGACGGCAACCTCCAGGCGGTCCTCGACGAATATGTGCATGTCCTTCGAGAGTCATTGGGTCTCCAGGAGCACACCCCGGAAGAACAGGTGGCTGGCATAGCCGAGTGCATCCAATCGGTGTTGTCACTGCGTGCCGCTCAGATTGGAATCGACGAAATAAAGATGTCGGGCGAAGGCTTCGCGGTTGAACCTTTCAACACCCGCTGCCGTTTCGCGCTCCGGTTCGGGGATATTCGAGACGACAACAACCAGGCTCTTGTTCGCGCCGATTCGGTTCGTGATGCTTTCAACTCTCCATTTCGTCCCTTCGTTCTGGCTTCGACCTCAATAGGTCAGGAAGGATTGGACTTTCACACATGGTGCCATGCGGTGGTGCATTGGAACCTCCCTTCTAATCCCGTTGATCTTGAACAACGAGAAGGTCGGGTTCATCGCTATAAAGGCCATGCGGTCAGAAAGAATATTGCGGAACGGTATGGTCTGACTGCTCTCTCTGGGGCTCATGAGGGAGGCGACCCGTGGCAGACTCTTTTCCAAATCGCGGCCCGAGGCAAATCCAATGGGCATTCCGATCTCATCCCGTATTGGATCTTCGAGGATGGTTCTGCCCGGGTGGAGCGCCGCATTCCGCTGCTCCCGTACAGCAAGGAGGTCGGGAAGCTCAAACGACTGAAGCAGGGTTTAGCTCTCTATCGTATGGTTTTCGGTCAACCACGCCAGGAAGACCTGCTGTTCAGCCTCAGCCAGAATGGCAACCATGAATCAGTGGATTTGGCTGAGTGGCTGATTTCGCTTCAGCCCCCGGAAACTGATTTGAATGATAAACCGGAAAACTTGAGTTCTCGAGGGGAGATCTTGTTTACCCAGGAGGGGCCATGAATCAACAGGCGCTGCCGTCACCAAGAGAGCATCATTTCTACGTAGCGATTGCCAAGTTCCTTTTCCACCATCAGCAGCATGGCATTGTATCAGTGCAGGACCCGATCAAGATCAACGATGCAGAGCGATACGGGCTCAGCCCGCTTATACTCTATGGATTGACCGTTGCCGGGTTGCCCATTCGGTGGATGACCTTTACCCCAGTCGATCAGCCCAGGGCAGTCCGGGATGTTCTTCTGGAAGCGTGGCGTAACGCCGAGGGCTTGCGTGGCCGACCGGACATCTTGCGGATCAACCGCCACCTCGCGACGGCCAGCCCTGAACTGGCAGGGGAAATGGCAATAATCGGAGTCCAGGTTGAGGTCGCCGATGCCAGGGAGAAATCCCTTCCTGCTTCCCTGCGCTCAGCACAGGACTCCAGCAAGTGGCTGCTGGGGAAGCACGACAGAAAAGGCCGGTCTCTTACCGGGTCCATCCAGGCCCTTTGCCGGGACGCTCAATATGACCACGAATTTCATGTCAGTGGTCGTCTCAGAGGCGTTAACAGCCGTGAGGTGGAAGAAAGAATCCGGCAATGGCTGGCCTTACCGGCGCAAGTGCCGGAACCAACATTGACCGGTGAACTCGACTGGGAACCCGGTCAATGGCTGTCATCCTGGGAGACCTCCCTGCCGCCCGATCAGCCCCGTTATTTTAACCTTGATGGGTTTAATGGCAGGACCTGGCTGCTGACAGGTGAGAAGGCACCGGAGGATATCGTTGAGGATGATGATTTCTGGGCCGAAAGTGACCATGACAACGCAGCCGAGATCGCCAAGAACCTCGTGGCGTGCTGGCCCAATCCGCCTGCAGAGATTGCCAGGCGTGCAGGGGTCACCCTGCGGGAACTTCAGTGGTTCACCTCGGGAAAAGCCCCCCTTGACCGGCATGCGCGCTTTGACCTGGAAGACTTGCTCGGCATCGAATACGACGAAAGAATGGGTGGTTACGTAGGGGCCGGGCCTTATGTCCTGATGGCCAACAAACCCTTGGCCCTCAAAGAAGTCTATGAATCCATTTCCAAAGGCGGAGATGCATGCCCCTGTGAGATTGTCCCTCGACTGGGAGCCGCAGACCCAAGCTGGCGATACGTGTTGATCAACACGTATGGCGAGCCTCCGAGCATTGTGATGGCACCTCGCGGAGCAAAAATCACGGAGCGCCTTCCAGAGTTGTTTATGAATTATAACGGCATCAGGCCTGTCGCTCCGGAGTTTTACCGGGATGTCGTTTCTACCTGCGCCCGGGCCTGCCGTGAACCTGTGGCCAACATTCGCGAGATGAAAGACTTTGTGAAGCGCTACGAAGAACACTGGGTAGGTTGCGCCTGGCAGCCGGAGTAATCATCATAACATCGCATAGTATGTCCAAGATGCTAGGCATGCTATGCATGATATGGAGGCTTTGTGGTTGATTATGAAGACTTACTGGCAGCCCTTCAGGAGCTGTTGGAAGCATCCAGTGCCATGACCAGTGGCCAGTTGCCGACGGCAAACCAACTTGAACGTTACCAGCGTGCACGGGAGTGGGCGCAGCGACTCCTTGATCGTGAGGAAAAGGCCAAGAATTCTCGTCTGTAGGATTCTTTCTACTTCTTCGGCGGTGGGGACGTCGATGGACCCTGACCTGTTGAAGGGGTTGGCAGGCTTGGCGGCGAGTATCCTGCTCCTGGTTTTGGGTTGGATGGCAGTTGTGCTGGTGCATATCCGCGGTTACCGTTGGCTGATCCGATCTTGTTGTTCATTTCCGAGTACCTCCTGACGTTGAACGTTGTGAAAAGAATGGTGAGTATGAGCCCAGTAAAGAAAAGGGCGCCTGCGAAAATGTTTAGCCTGTTTGTCCGGTTGGTGTGCGGATTTGGTTGATTCGCACTCTCAAAATCACGGGCAATTTGTGATTCGAGGCGTTGCATCTGCACGTCAATGGCTCTTCTGCTTTCGTACTGAGAAATCAAAACACAAGCAATCGAACTGCCGAAGGCGCACCAAGCGGCAATGATCAGCGGAAGTTCTATGACATCCTTCAGCGGAACAATATCCTTGAGAAAAGTCATGGAAAGGGCGAGCGCACCGGCGGAAAGAGTCAGGATTGCTTTGTCGGTGTGCTCGCTCGCAGCCTTTCCGGCTTCCCAGAGATGCTTGCGGTATTCCAGATAAAGCGCATCATCGTTATTCCGGATTTCATTTCTGCGTCGTGGCCGCATGCTAACCTTTGGGCGGGAACGGGTCATTGCCATGGCTGTCTGATCCGGAAATTCTGCCGTCCTTGTTGTGAATGATGAATTCACTCCCCTGGTTCTGGCTGATCCTTCTCCCCTGATCAATCGCTTCTTTCTTCGTCTCGGTATGAACCGATACACGCTGTGCTCCCGGCTTCACGACATCCCATCCTCCATTTGAACCTGGTACTACATGATGTTCCTTGCGTGGCATGGTCATTCTCCTTTGATTGTTGATTTACTAGATGTGGTGTTAAGTTTACCGATATCGTCAATATATGGAGTGTGGGTTGATTTGTCAATGGGGTATATAATAAAATATTATATTATTGACAAGAAGGTATAATATTATTATATTTATGGTTAACAGAAAGGGGGATTTTGATGTCGAGAATGGAGTTGGCTGAGCGCCTGCGAAGAGCCCGAGAGGCCGTCGGGCTGTCAATCGGCGAAGCTGCTACACGGCTTGGTTTCGGTAATTACCAAACGCTGAGTAATATCGAGAAAGGTGATCGTGAAGTCAAGGCGAGTGAGTTGACCCAGTTCGCCAAGACCTATTTCTGCAGTCTGAACAGCCTCCTGGTGGGGGAAGATGTACCGCAGCCGGCAGTTCATTTTCTCTGGCGGAGAGCGCCTTCCGAAAGGAAGGCAGAAATTGAGGCATCGATAAAGCACAGGTTCGAGGAATATCATCTACTCGAAAAGCTGTTGGGCTTAGCAGAAGAAGGGACCGGGCTTGCAATAACGGTCTCGCCGGCAGATATTCGCAACTACCATCAGGTTGACGCGCTTGCGGCTAGGGTGAGCAACCTTCTGAATATGGGGAGTAGGCCGGCGCTGTCTCTCCAGAAAGTTATGGAGCAGGTACTGCGAACCAAGATCCTCTTCGTGGAGTTGTCAGAGTTTGGTTCGGCAGCCTCAACGGTACATCCGGATTTTGGCGCAGCAATTGTCGTCAATAGTGAGGAAGCTCCCTGGCGCATCAATTTCACGCTTGCCCACGAGCTCTTCCATATCATCACTTGGAATACGTTCAATCCTGCCGATCTTGAACAGGATGAAGTCCTTTTCAAAGACATCGAGAAAAAGGCCGAGCGTTTCGCATCGACACTTCTCCTGCCGGAAAGTGCTGTCCGGGAAGAACTGAGTGCGAGAATAAAGGAGCAGAAACTCTCTTTTTCGGACATAGTAGATGTTGCAAGGGAATTCGGGGTTTCAACAAAGGCTTTGCTCTATCGAATGGCTAACATGCGCTTGATCGAGTGGGATAAAGCGAACGATCTGGCAAACAACGACGAACTGCTCATGATTGACCGGCGTATCAGAAGGGATACGGCAATCGAGGCTCCCTCCTCGGAACGATTCTCACTTCTGGCAGTAAAATGCCTCCGGAAGGGGTTGATCTCGCGCGGCAAATTCTCTGAACTGCTTGACATTGACCGTGCAGATATCGACGAGTTTCTTGAATACCGGGGATTGAGTGAGGTGGAGGGCGAGTCGATTGAAATTATGGCTTCTTGATGCTGATGTTATCATCAAACTACTCGAAATCGATGTATTCGACAGGCTCGTTGCCATGCATGAACTGCACGTCGCCTCGACCGTGGTCGATGAGGTAAAGTTTTTCCGCAGAGGTGGGCAGAAATTTCAGGTTGATTTTCGTCAGCAGTATATTGAAACCCGTCGTGTGATTGAGACTACGGCAAACCCCGAAGAGATGCAGGATGTTCTTCGCCGGTTGCCGCCATTGCGTCAGCAAGCTGTTCACGCTGGCGAGATTGAATCGCTTGCAGTTCTTGTCAGACAGGAAGATCTCACCCTTTGCACGTTCGATTCAGCGGCAATCAAGACACTTCCTTTTCTTGATGTTACCGAGCGTGCGGTTTCTGCAGAGCGCCTCCTGCAAACTTCGGGACTGACCTTGTCGCCAGGCTTCAAACTTGATCCCAGGCTCAGCGAGGAATACTTTCGATCCAACATCGAGCAAGGCTTGCAAGAGTATATCTATTCACATTGAGCTGAATTTCGGTAGATCTGTTTACGCTGAATGAACAAAGGGAAGGAACAGGAAATGAAAGTATTTCGCGACTTGTACATCAAGCTGAACGGAGTCAAAGTTGAAGAACTTATCGAGCAGTTCACTGCTCGATGTGGCGATCATTGGCACCGTGCATTGGATCGAGAGAAGGATGCCGGCTCGATGGGGGAAAAAGCCTTCAGTTTTGAGCATACTGCGGAGGATGGACTTGAGAGGGCAGGACTTTCCTTGTTTCAGAAAGAGGGCGACACCTGGTACGTTCCTAACATTGTTCCCCTGGATAGCAGCCAGCTTTCTCGTGATCAGTACAACAAGATTCTGGAAGAATTTCTCAACACCATTGTGCGTCCGTCTATCGCAGGCCTCCCGGTAACAGCCGAATTGTCAGGAGACGTAGTGTTCCTGAAGGATGTTGTCGGTGAAGATGAGGCAGTGCTGTTCCATAATTTTTCAGTGTTGGCGAATAAATCAACCGGTAGCTCTCACCCGTGTGATCGGAATCGCTGGTTTGATTTCCTCATTGCTGTTCAGAGAAAACGAATCTCTCTCGACACTGACTTGCTGATTCATTCATTGATGGAGGAGGGCTGGTCAGAGGACAGAGCTCACGATCTTGCAATCGAGTACGAATTTGCGATTGGTCTTCTTGATTACAAAGAAGGCAGATGACCATGTTCATAGAAGTTGACGAGGTATGTGCCGCCATTACAGCCAAGCCGGCGCCGGTTCTTTTCCTCGATACATGCACCATACTGGATGTGCTCCGCGCTCCGTGCCGGGAGTCGATTGCCGTGGAAGAGATTTCAGCGGCCATGGCTTTAATAAGGCTGAACGGGCAACTTACTCCTGGCGTATGGCTTGTGACCAATGAAACAATTCATGGTGAATGGACTGCTAATCTCGACACCGTCAAAACCGAGTTGGAAAGGGAATCGAAAAAAATTGAGAGGCTTCGCTCCAGGCTTGTCGATGTTGTCGATATCGTCTATGGCAGAACACACGAAGTCGGTCATCGAGTTGAACACCTTAATCTTTCTAAGCACCTTGAGAACCTTTCAAGGCAATTGCTTTCCGTCTCACAGAAAGTGAGAATAGCCGATTCGCATAGCCTCAATGCTATGAACAGGGTCCGAAAGTATATGGCTCCAGCAGGTCGCGGCAAGCAGGAGGCAAAGGACTGTGAGATTTTCGAGGCTTTTCTTGATGTAGGCCGAACGTTACGCAGCAAAGGATTTGCAGGCTCCATCTGCTTTGTGACGGCCAATTCTGATGACTACGGAAAACCCATGGAACCAAAGAATCCGCTCGGCGCTGATCTGCTGGCCATAAATGCCCGGTATGTTGGATCGCTAACCTGGGCACTGGCTGTTGTCGAGGGACGCGTAAACTAATCTTTATTCCCTCCACATAACAAAATTGAAAAAAGGCGACCATATGGGTCGCCTCTATCCAGGTCGGACGGGTATCCGGCCTGAAGATGCTAGCAAGGTCTCCCGCCGGCATATATGGCAAGAACCTCGAATTCGCCACCGACAATGTTGTTCCGGTGCAGCGCCTTCTCAAATTCCTCCCAGCTCAGCGTGAATTCCCTACCGTTAATACGTGCTCTGACTGACATGACCCTATCCCCCTTGTAGTTTTTTGTGGTGGCCCAAAAGGGCTCCCTACAACCACCGCCGGAACGGTGGCTCTAGGGAACCCTCTTGAGCCGGGGAAAGAGTCGAGGGAGGGCGCCTGAACGCCACTCCCTCGTTATTTACAAAAGTCCCTGTTCGACAAAACTCAGGAACTCGTCATCACCGACAATGATGTGATCCAGTACCCGGATGCCGAGAATGTCGCCGCTCTCCTTGAGACGCTTGGTGATGGCGATATCTTCGCTGCTGGGGTTCGGATCACCGGTCGGATGGTTGTGTACAAGCAGTATGGCTGCCGCGTTGGACAGGCATGCCGTCTTGAACACCTCCCGAGGATGAACGATGGCCTGGTTGAGCGAACCGATGGATACCCGGTCGAAACAGACGATCCGGTTCTTGCCGTCGAGATGCAACACCACGAAATGCTCCTTCGTCTCACGCCGGAGATCCCGGAACATTTCATAGACCTGTTCTGGTTTCGTAAAACGCATCGACACCCATTCCGGGGCATCGTCACGCACGACTTCGTTTCGGTAGCGTGCCTCGATTGAGCGCACCATGATTCGTTTGGTGACCGGCGGTACCGGTTCACCGAAGAGATTGAGATTCATGTCCTCCTCCGATAGCGGGGGCGGACTTCCCCCTGGGGGCAGTCATCGCCCCCACAGGGTTTGAGATAGATTATGTTCAGCGCTGGAGAGCCAGTACGGCTTCCCGGAAGGTCACTCCATCCAGCGCCATCGTGGCACTGATTGAATCCCAGGTCCGGTTGCAGACGAAACAGTGGACGTGGTTTTCGTACAGGGCCATGGACGGATTGCGGTCCGCGTGAAACGGACAGCAGCGGTACCGCCCCTTGGAAAATTCGATGATGCTGGTGATGGGGTACTGCCGGGCCTGGTCGATCATCTCCGGGGTTATTCCGCCGGGCGCCTGCACCGTCTCCTTGCCGTTGACATGGTTGAGGAGCGCCGTCGCCTCCCGTTTCAGGGGGCGCAGCTCCTTTTCCTGGTCTCTGATGAAGGATTCGGACAGCGCCTTGATCAGCGGGTCTCGACTGCGATCCATCCGCCGTCGCGCTCCCCAGATTTCCCGCTCCAGATGCTTGATCTGCGGCTGCAAGAAGGCCAGCCGGCGCATTACCGCGTAACGCACCGGCACACCCATATCCCTAGCCGCCTGCAACGTTGCGTTCAGGGTCATTGTCAGCCTCCTTTCAGTCACGCAGCCGTTCGTCCCAGCAGCACTCGCCGATGAAGTGGGCGTAGTCGTCCCGCTGGTACAGGATGCGTGCGGATGTTTGCGGTATCATGCTGCCGCAGCCGACGCATTTGACTGCTCGCTGGAGCGGGCTGTCCGGGGCATTCAGCTCACGGATGAAGGTTTCGTCGCATTCCTGGCAGTCGTACAGCTCCCGGTCGATCCCCAACAGGGTGTCGGTACGGGTGACTTCCAGAAAGCAGCCGCACACCGGGCAGCCGAGCTGGCCGTTGTCGCCCTGTTCCGCGAGCCGTTCATGGTTGTAGTTGTTGCGGGCGACGCGAAGATTTTCCTCGAAGTCAATCTCCATCCGCTCACAGAAGTGCATCAGGTCGGTGAGCAGATCCTTCACATCGTCTTCGTCACCATCGAAGTCCCGCCCTTCGAGGGTCAGGCAGTAGGCCTGCATGACCGTGTCGATCCTGTCGGCACGGTCCTCGTTGGTCGGTTCGTCAGTCTGTCGGTTGAGAGGGCTCATGGTCACCACCCCCTCTGCTGCATCTGGCCGAACACCGCAGAAAGGTCGATGTCGGACAGGGTGATCTGTTCGATCCGTCCGACCGCCTGAGCTGTTGCTCCATTTCCCTGGGGGACATGGAGCAGTTCGTCAGCGTCGGCCCCCTCAACGTCATAGTCGAGGATGACCAGGTCCAGATCCGGGAGCCGCTCCGGCGCCGTGCTGACAACGCTCTGCACCAGACCACCTTCGATGATGACCCCGACAACCGGCCTGGCCGGGGGCGGGTCATCCGTTCCCGGGCCGATGTCGCCGGTTTCCGCTTCACTGATCCGCTGTTCCAGCCATTGGCCGGTGAAGCAGTACTGGATATCGTCGGCGGTAATGAAAATCGCTCCGCCGCCGAAACCATCTGGTCTCATCCGTGAACAGGTGTAGGCACTCTCCTTGGAGATCCAGGGGAGTTCGCCGTTGGAACGGCGGATTATCTCCTGGAAGCGGTTGAGAAGATCGTCCTCGGTGAGTTCGATTTCTTCCCCGCCGGGCTCCTCCGGATCGAGGTAACCGTTGCAGCACCATTCGTCCGCGTAGAGGTAGAACTTGTCCTCGCCGTCCGGTTCGAAGGTAATGCCGAACGTCTCGATGAAGCGCCGGTCCTCGTCGGTGAGCAGGTGCTTTGGAATGGATGGTCGGAATACTGATTGGTTCATGTAGTCTGCCATGGTCTGTCTCCTTTGATTGGTGGTGCGAGGAGACAGATCCCCCGAAGGGAGACGTGTCTCCCCGGTGGGGTTGGTGAATAATGATCAGGAAATTACGCACGCTTCCCGCTCATCCAGGACGTCCGGTTCATCGAGCGACTTGATCAGCACCGTATCGGTTTCCCACCGGACATCGGTGTGCTTGTAGTAGCCCGACCAGAAGAAATCGCTGTCGGTGACGTTCAGAGTGGAACACTCCATCCGCCCCTCGAACTCCTTCAGGGCTACCTTGCCTTTGTCCGGCTCGACATCCCAATCGGCGGTCCTGAAATCGCAGGTATGGTTGAATTCGCTGATCTTGTAGGACTTCATCTGCCTTACGACCACCGCCAGCTTCTTGATCCGCTCGATGAGGGCGGCGTCAAGATCGATGACGGCGTAGTCAGCGTTGTCGGAAAAGAACTCGCTGTTGTCGTGCATGGGGATGATGAGGCGCTTTACGGTGTTTGTATCGGTCATGGTCGGTCTCCTTGTTGGTTGCGGAGACCGATCACCCCCGGCGGGGAGTCGGTCCCCGCGAGGGTTGTTGGTGATGGTCAGGCCCGCTTCCGTAGGGGAGCGGGTTGGCGCAGATAGACGCCGAACAGGGTGAACTCCAGCGCTCCAGAATCCAGCAAGGTCTGGTACATGCCGAATGGCAGTTCTCGGGTGACCTCTCTGCCGTCTTCACAATGGATGACGGCAATGGATTGGGACGGTGGAGGTAGCGCCGGTTTGATGACCGGCAGTTGGATGATGTTATTCTTGATTGGTGTTTCTCCCTTGTTGTCCCCCCTGACTCTAGCGTTCTCGTGCTGGGTCATCTTCTTCAACAGGGACGACGGGTCCGTGTAGTTGAAGTTCCCCTCCTTGAGCGCCTTGGTCATCAGTGACGAGAACGACTGGCTGCTGCTGCATTCCGCCGGGTCGATGTCCGGGGTTTCCCCCTCCGCCAGCTTGGCAACCATCCTCTTGTCGGGTAGGTCGGAAACATCTCTGTTTCTTTCCCCCCAAAGAACCGTACGTGCCCCTTTCGAAGCATACGGCTCAGGCCTTTTGTAAGTTTCTCCTTCGAGAAACCGGCTTCTTCACAGTTAACTTTTGGCTGTGAACTTTCCTGTGGCAGTTGATGTGAAGCAACACTCTGTTCTGGTTTCCGTCTTTTCCTCCCTTGGATTTCCATACAACATGATGGCTTTCCCATCCTGTGGTTGCGGTTATCTTTTGGTTGCAGATCGGACAGATACCTTTCTGAAATCTCCAGAGTGCCCGAAGCGCCTTACTTCCACTGAGAGTGTGTTGCATCTTGAAGCCCAACCGCTGCTCAAAATACTCCTCCCACTTAGTGTCGAAGGGATTCGCTTCGGATTTAATCTTCACATGGCGACGTATGGGCACGGAAGTTATGTTACGTAACTCAATTCCGTTCCCGCAGGCGAAAATCCAATCGCGGGAGCCTTTTTGGATGAAGTACTTCCTCTTTACCCATAGAGCTCCTTTCTTTGGATGCCTGCGTTTTGCCCAATTCCACAGGGCTCTCCAAATCCTGTGTTCCATTAACTTGAAGGCATCGCCAGAGACATCGGATGCGTAGTAGTTTGCCCATCCTCTTATGATAGGATTGAGCAAGTTTATCAACGCCGCCTGTCTTGCTGACTTATTCTCCTTCAGGACTTTGCGGACATTCTGTAGTGCATCCAGAATGCTCCGCTTCGATGGCTTTATAAGGAGTTTCCCGCCATACTTGCGGACGTTTTTCCCTAGAAAGTCAAAGCCTTCCTCGATATGGGTGATCTTGGTTTTCTCCTGTGAGAGAACCAACCCTCTGGCGGCCAGGAATTGCTCCACGAGAGGTTTGACCTCGTTTTCCAGCAATTCTTTCGAACAGCCGGTTATCACGAAATCATCCGCATATCTGATCAGATTCACCTTCGGATTGAAACCGTTCTTCCCGTACGTTCTTCTGTACGTTCTGTTCAGTAGGTTTTCTAATCCATCCAGTGTCATGTTAGCCAGGACCGGAGAGATGATGCCTCCTTGGGGTGTCCCAGCCTCTGTAGGAAAGAGAGTCCTTTTGTCGATGAAACCGGCTTTCAGCCACTTATGGAGCATAACTTTGTCCATCGAGACATTATTGATGATCCATTCGTGACTGATGTTGTCAAAGCATCCTTTGATGTCCCCCTCCAGTACCCACTGAGCAGACTTGCCCTTGCCTAATGCTGCAAAACAGGCTTCGATTGCATCTGCACATGACCGTTCCGGCCTGAACCCATAAGAGTTGGGGTCGGCTGTGGTCTCGGCGATTGGTTCCAGTGCCAGCAGATATAGTGCCTGCATAGCTCTGTCTTTCATCGTCGGGATACCCAAAGGGCGACGCTTTCCGTTTGCTTTCGGGATGTAAACCCGCCTCAAGGGTTGTGCTTTGTAGCCACGCTTCTTGAGGGACAACACAGCTTGAGATTTGGACTTAGGAGTTGACCATGTTTCCTTATCAACTCCCGGTGTGTTCTTACCTCGGTTTTCTGTCACTCGTTTGACGGCGATTGCTTTGCCGCTAAATGAGCGGGTCAGTAGGTGCTGCAAGGCTTTCACCTTGCCCCATCTACCTTCCTGGACCGCCTTCACGATACGGGCTTGCAGCCTCCTTACATTTGAATGGGCTTTGCTCCAGTTGATCTGGTGCCATTCCAGTTCCGTAGGAGGCGCACAAACTGTCGCCGTTGAGCTTTCATGTTCAGTTTCCATTTGCTTTCCTCCTTTCGAGAGGTTCTGTAAGTTTTCTCGTGATTAAAGACCCGTCGGAAGTCTGCCCGGTTTCCCGTGGGATAATGTTGCTTGCGCTCAATCCCTATCCACCCCATTACAGGATGGCATTCGCTTTCTCCGACGTCCTTTACCCGCACCTCAATTCGGCTTTCCTTGCGGTCGGCTTACCTGTTTTAGCAGGAGAGATACGGGCTTACCTTGTTCCGCATAAATGACAAGAATGGGTTAGGTCCCGTCTATCCACCGGTAGCTTTGATGCCCATGTATTCCCACTAGAAAAGGGAATAGCCAGCTACATACCTTTTGGTTCAAGCCTGTCAGTGTCTTTGGCTTGTTCTACATCACGGCGTTTAACGACGGTTCACATGTGTTGACCATACCATCCAACCTAGCCCCCAATCCGCATTGACACTTGCAGAATCGGCTTCAACCTCACGGTCTTTGCTTACCTTTTCGGGCGGGGTTACATTGTCCCGATAGCTTCATACCCGGCCGTTACCAGCCACGCATGTATCGGTAGGTTACTGTTGATGGGACAACAGGTTTTCTCTTGTTGCCAAGGAAAACAATCATTTATGCGACTTCAAGTCGCACCTCCAGGGTGTAGGCAAGCTGTAGGGCCTGGACTTCCGAAGAGGTGAGATACCAATAGCGGACGGGACGGACTTCCCCGAACTGGGCCCGATGGATGTCAGCGGTATTGACGCGACGGATTCTGCCGTCTCCCTGTTCGGCCAGCCTGGTATTGGATGTGTAGTCGTACCAGACGAGGTTGTTGAACTGGGAGAGGTTGAGACCCGTGGCGACGCGGTGGAAGGAGACGACAACGACTTGGGCCGTTACCTGCTCGAACCATCCAACCAGCCGTTCAGGTGCAACCGAGTCGGGAAGGATCTCGATGCTGGCACCCTGGACGTTATCCCGAAGGATGCGTTTCAAGACGGGGCGCATGTCGATCTTCTGCGTGTTCCCGGTATAGACCAGTAGACGCTCTCCCCGGTCGATCACCCCTTGGGCGATACCAATCAGTTTTTCTTCTTTTTCCAGCAGCAGCTCCCCGTCGGGAAGCGACAGCCTGTGCAGCGTGCCGAGCGGAGCATCCCGCAACTTCAGTTCGTCGTCGTAATGCCTGAACGTGTCACTGACACGAAGAAAGGCGGCATTACGGACGGCTGCGGCTGCCAAAAGGTCTTCCGGCGGCAAGTCTGCCTTTTCGATGATGTTTTCGATGCTCCGGTGACAGGTTTCCACCAGGGCATGCGCCTGGCACTTGATGACCTCCCGTTCCACCGGGGGCAGATCATCGAAGTCGTCACTGTCCACATTGACGAAGTTGGGGAGCGTGTAGATCAGGGCAGCCGGCGAAATTCCGGCGGTATCGTAGGTGGTGACACGCTCCGATTCTCGGTGGCGGTTCTTCTCATCGGTTTTCCGGACCTCCTTGAAGGCTCCGTACTTGGTCTGGAAATCAGTGGCCGACTTCATTTCCCAACCGGCGTCGCGCATCTGCTGCGGATTCAGCCCCCACAGGATGTTGTAGACGGATTTCGCCATGCCGTTGGTCACGGTGGCGGTAAGGGCGAGCACCCTGGCGGCGGTGGCGGCGAGCCGGATGAACGCGGTCCCCTGATTGCTCATCAGGTTGGCCGCGTTATGGGCTTCGTCGAAGATGGCAAGGTCGAACGGTATCCGCTTCAGGAGCCGAATGTACGGCAACTGCTTGTTGTGGGTCCGGGCTTCCGTGGCGGTGCCGTGTGCTTCGATCTCGCTGATCCAGCGACGATAGGTCATGACCGGGCGGTCATTTTCAGGAATATAGGTAAAGAGCGGTTCGCCGCAATACGAGCACTTGGGTTTGTCACCCTTGCGGATCTTCTCGGTCAGAGGCGAACGGCAGGATGGACAGACCTCCGTGAATTCCACGGAGCTGTGACCATCCTTCTTGACGATGGTTTTGCGACTCCTGATGCATAGCCGGTATTTCGGGTGCATCCTGAGCCGTGTGTAGGCGATCAGGTAGAGACCGTGCGGCCTGGTTGCAGCAAGATCCTTCAGGACTTCCCAGGAGTCGATGACATGCACCTTGAACCCCTCGTTGGCGTATTCCCGTGCCAGTTGGGGGATGAGCTGCGGCTCCGATACCATCACCGTGCGTTTCGCATTGGTCAGGTACTTCACCGCTTTCGCCATCCATGTTTTCCCGGTGCCGGTATTGGCGCGAATACCAATGCCCCGGCGTCCTGAGCGGTAGGCCTTAATGACGGCCTTGACCGCTTCCCGTTGCGGGGGGAGCAGGCCGATCCCCTGTAGTTCATCAACCAGGTATGCTTCATCCTGGCCAATTTCGTGGAGGGGTTGGTAGAGCCGTGAGAGTTTCTGCAGAAGAACCGATGAGAGACGGCTGTTGAGTTCGTAATAGTCGAACCCATGTTCCCGGGCCGGTTTCACGTACCCGTGGCGGTCCATCAGAAATGCTTCGACGGTGGGCTTGCAGACCATCGTCTCGCAGTTGTTCTCCGGATCTTTGAAGGTCTCGTTTTTGGTGATGACCATGAATTTAGCCAGGAAGAAGTCGCCGTTGATGGTGACGGATTCTATGTCGGGTAGGGCGGGGACATTGCTATCCCTTTCCCCCCTAAGAACCGTGCGTGACCCTTTCGAGTCACACGGCTCAAGCCTTTCGTAAGCCCCTTTTGTGAGGAGCCGGTTTCCTTACCGATAGTTTCCGGCTGTGGACTTGATTATGGCAATTGATGTGAAGCAGCACTCTGTTTTGGTTTCCATCCTTTCCGCCTTCGGATTTCCGAATGATATGGTGGTTCGCCCACCCGGTATCAGCGGTTATCTTCTGGTTACAGACAGGGCAGATTCCTTTTTGACTTCGCCAGAGTGCCCGGAGAAGGTTCCTTCCGCTGAGGGAGTTCTGCATTTTGAACCCTAACCGCTTTTCAAAATACTCTTCCCATTCAGGATCGAAAGGATTTGCTCCAGTTTTGATCTTCACATGTCGTTTGATAGGAATTGAGCTAATTTCCAGCAGCTCTTTCCCCTCCGCCGTGGCAAATACCCAGTTTCTGGAGTTCTTCTGGATAAAGTATTTCCTTCTTACCCATTGTTTCCCTTTCTTTGGGTGCCTGCGTTTGGCCCATCGCCATAGGGTTTTCCAGATCTGATAGCTCGCCGTACTAAAGGTTTCCTTGGCGACATCGCTTTTGTGGTAATTTCCCCACCCTCTGATAATCGGATTGAGCAGGCCAATCAGCCGTCCTTGCGGTGCAGTCTTGTTACCTTTAGTGACTTCCCGGATGTTTTCGAGAAATCGCAAAACACTCTTTTTTGATGGTCTTATGAGGAGCTTGCCCTGAAACTTCCGAACATTTTTCCCCAGAAAATCAAAACCATCATCGACATGTGTGATACTGGTTTTCTCTTTCGAGAGAACCAGACCTCTTGTGGCTAGGAATTCTTCCACTACAGGTTTGACTTCATTTTCCAGAAGCTCTTTCGAGGCTCCGGTGATTATGAAATCGTCCGCATATCGAACCAAGTTGACTTTCGGGTGGAAACGTTTCGCGCCCTGGAAAAGTTTGAATCTTCTTGCCAGGAGCGATTCCAGTCCATCGAGAGCCATATTAGCCAGAACCGGAGAAATGATTCCTCCTTGGGGTGTTCCGGCCTCCGTTGGAAAGAGAGTGTTCAATTCGACGAACCCGGCCTTCAGCCATTTCCTAAGAATGTTCCTGTCTATTGGGATGTTTTCCAATAGCCAGTCATGACTGATGTTGTCGAAGCAACCTTTGATGTCTCCCTCCAAAACCCACTGAGCTGTTTCCTTGTTGCCAAGTGCTGTGAAACAGGCTTCAATTGCGTCAGCGCAGCAGCGTTCCGGCCTGAACCCATACGAATTCGGGTCAGCTGTGGTTTCCGCGATGGGTTCCAGGGCCAGCAGATACAACGCCTGCATAGCTCTATCCTTCATCGTTGGAATACCAAGGGGGCGACGTTTTCCGTTTGCTTTAGGGATGTAGATCCTTCTCAAGGGTTGTGGCTTGAATCCACGCCTCTTGAGCGACTTGACCGCATTCGATTTGGATTCCGGTGTTGACCAGGTTACCTTGTCAACGCCTGGTGTCCTTTTCCCGTGATTCTCGGTCACTCGTTTTACGGCTAATGCTTTTCCGCTAAACGAGTGGGTCAGCAGATGTTGTAGGGATTTCACCTTCCCCCATCTGCCTTCCTTGGTTGCCTTCACGATACGGGCTTGCAGCCTCCTTACGTTTGCGTGGCATCTGGACCAATTGATCTGGTGCCAGTCCACATCCGCCGGAGGTGCACAGGCTGTCGCTTCTGAGCGTTCATGTTCAGTCTTCATTTGCTTTCCTCCTTTCAAGAGGTTCTGTAAGTTTTCTCGTGGTGAAAGACCTGTCGGAAGTCTGCCCGGTTTCCCGTGGAGTAACATTTAAACCCCTATCCATCCCATTACAGGACGGCATTCGCTTTTTCCGACTTCCTCTACCCGCACCCCATTCGGGCTTCCTCGCGGTCGCCTTACCTGGTTATCCAGGAGGGATACGGGCTTACCTTGTTCCGCATAAGTAATACGAACGGGTTAGGTTCCGTCTATCCACCGGTAGCTCTAATGCCCATGTATCCCCAAGCCAAAGGGGGATAACCAGCTACTTGCCATTTTGGCCAGGGCTTATCAGTGTCTTTAGCCCATGATGATCACGGTGTTTATCAACGGTTCACTTGATGTTAACCATACCGCTCTAACCTAGCCCCCATTCCACATTGACACTCGCAGAATCGGCCTTGACCTCACGGGCTTGGCTTGCCTGAAAGGCGGGGTACATTGTCCCGATAGCTTCACACCCGGTTGTTGCCAACCACGCATGTATCGGTAGGTTACTGTTGATGGGGCAACAGGTTTCCTCTTGCATGATGCAATGGAAACAATTACTTATGCGACTTCAAGTCGCACCTGGCTGTTCATGGCTGCAAGTTGGACGGCATGCGCCGTTCGCAGGGTTGATATAGGCTGGATGCTGGTGTCGTAGGACGACGGATACTGCCGGTCCAGCACCATGCCTGCCGCTTTGTCGAGCCGGTCCTCGCACTCCCGGTATAACTCCGAGAGGTCGCGGGCCGTCATGAGCGGGCGGTTGCTGCCATTGCTTCCACCAAGGGAAAGAGTCTGGCGTTTGCCCGACACGGTGTACTTCCCCCGTACCGCTCCATCCCCCAGGTTGGCAACGGGCCAACTCTGATAACGCGCATATTGTTTGTAATATTCGCCGCTGTTGTCCTGGTTCTTTGCCAGAAACACGACCACCTGCTTGAAACGGGCGTATTCTTCGCTTTGGAAGGCGTAGGCAAAGGTAAACGTTCCCTGGATGATCTCCAGCAGTCTCCCTTTCAGCTCATACTCGGGAATGATGAGGATCATCACTCCTTCATAGGCCAGCAGCGGAGCCGTCTTTTCCATCCAGGTGACCAGTTCGTTGCCGGCGGCCTTGTTGTAGGGCGGATTCAGCAGGATCAGGTTGAACTTGCCGGAAAGCTCCACGTCGAAGAACGACGAGTTGAGTTTCTGGGTTGTCCCGTGAATCCTGGCGAACCTGCCGGCATCCAGTTCAACGGCATAGGAGAGGATTTCGTGAGGTGAACCGTTGGAGGCGGCAAAACGTCGCTTGAGCCAGCGGGTCACTGTGGTCAGGAATTCGCCTTCACCCGCGCAGGGGTCAAGGACGGATATGGTTTTCAGGGCATTGTAGCGCCGGCTTTTCCAACCGAATGACGGCTCCAGGATATGGAGAACCGTCTGAACGTCGGCTGGAAAGGTCGGGTAGTACCCCTTGTTCAGTTCATTCCCCCGGGTGCGGGAAAACGAGCTGTTGATGGTAGTGGTAAGTTCCATGCCTGTCTCCTTGGCAACAGGGGGCAGGCGGATTGAGGCACACTTGTCCCGTGGGGGAGGTGGTCAATGCCGCCTACCCCGAAGCGGGATAGTTTAGAGGACTTCGGTCGGGGACGTCCCCTGGATCAAACGGTACGTGTCGTAGTTGATCTGGTAGCCGTTCGACTGGATGACCGCCAGCAAGTGATTCCTGGCAGCCTTCATGTCGGCGTCGTCCTCCTTGGTGATGCCGCCGATATTGGCCCGGTCGAGCTCCCGGATTGCGCGGAGAGCGGCTAGCAGGAACTTCTTATCGGTCCTGTTGGCGAGTGTGCTCATGGCGTTCCTCCTTCTCGATGGTGAAATGCGCTGTTGCGGGTGGCATCTTGAGCCCGCCGTACTTGAGCCGGTTGACTATCTCCGACTTGAGTTCGTGGGCCCGGAATTTCCAGCACCGCTTGTTTCCAACAACAGGCTCTATTTCCGTGGATACCTCGTTGAACAGCGCCTCGTACCAATCGCGGTGGACAAACTCCCTTTGATCGAGAATCCTGGTAAAGACCTGGTAGCAATCCGCCTTCGAGGTGCCGATCAGAAAAGACGAGTCGGACGACGGCGTGATATACGCCCCCGAATACCCTTCGCCCATCTTCGGAATTATTCGCAGAGGATGGTTGCTCCAGATGTTGATCGATCTGTCTTCTTTACCGTGGCATTCAAGCGACCCCTTAATGGCCAGAATCTGGGCGAACGCCCGGATCTCCTGGGTGGGGCCGTAGGCGGTGAGATAGAAGAGATTGCGGGCACCGGCTATGGAATCATCCAGGATCAGATCCCGGCAGATGACCGTTGCCGATGCCTTGTCGTTTGCTATGGTGATTTTCATGCTGCACCCCCAACCGCACGGCTCACCTTCACCGTGCGGGGGACCATAATGGTTTCCTCGGCAGCCTCATTGTGTATCGCGAAGTCGATGAAGCGCCGGATGGCGGCTTCGACAGTCCTGTCGAAGTCCCAGACCAGATCCACCAGCGATTTAAGGCTGCAGGTTTCCCAGTCATCGTAGTCACCGGATGGCTCACCAATGGTTTCGCCGGTGGTGTACGGTGTCATGACCGGATGGGTGTAGTTTCGCCGTGGGTGTTTGCAGACTCCGCATACGTCGGTCCCTTCTTCGGCTATCCGGTAGTTTCTCTGGCCGCAGGCGGGACAGTACGACTTATAGCCGGTGTCCTTCCTGCCGCCGTTGTACAGCACCAGGTAACCGCCGCTTCTGCCGTTGCGGTGAATTTGGTAGCGGTAGTGGTTGCGGGCGTTGAATTCAGCGATGGTGTCGTCGAATTCCTCGAACGCCTCTTCGACGTCCAGCAGATCCCATGCTCGGCTGCGGATTTCACTGTCAGGGAATTGGATGCGGTGGAGTTTGATGTTCCGGGAGAATGAGGTTGCCCTGTTCCAACTCGACATGGTGTCGTAGCGCTGGTGGTTTGCGAGAAACGCCATCATCTCCTTGCGTGATCGTGGTTTTGCCATTGATGTCCTCCTTGTCTTGTGGAGAAGGCGGATCACCCCCTGACGGGGAATGATCCGCATCCCCGACGGGTTGGCAGTTGTAGGTGTTATGCGACCAGTTTTTCCCGCAGCAGTTCCAGCAGGGCCGGGGTGAACTGATCGAGGTTCTTGATGATCCGATGGTTGTCGGGCAGGTAGTGTCTGATGCTGTAATCCTGGATACCGATCCCGATCACCTCGATTCCCGACTCCTTCATCCGCTTGATGGCGGCGTGGGTGACGGGGCCATCTCCGGTGTCTCCATCGGAAAAGGCGATGCAGATCTTGCGGGTTTCCCGGCGCAGGCAGAGCTCGCCCCATGCCCACCAAAGTGCATGGCCAAGCCTGGTGCCGCCGGACCCGGTGATGTTGAACCTGCCGTGTTCCGGTTTTTCTCCGAAGCCGACCATGGGGAAGACGCAGTTGTCATGCCCCTTGAAGGTGGCTATAGATGTCCGGACGCCAGGGATGGAATAGAGGGCCTCCGCCGCAACGAAACAGGCGCGTGAAGCTATGCCCATCTTGTTGAGGACGGTTGTGTTGCCCATGCTCCCGGAACTATCCAGAAGCATGCAGACAGCCGTGTTGACTGCCCGTTTTTCCTCTTTCCTGTTGAAGACCCGGGTATCACCGACACGAAGCCGGGTCAGAACACGGGAATCCAGCCGTTGTCCGACACGGGCCGGGGTGGAGCGTTTCTGTTTCGATGCCTGGACGAGCCCCTGAAGGCGGGCCCGCAGAGCTGCCGTATGGACACGAAGAGCTGAGATGTCATCGTAGCCGCTGGCGTTTCGCAGTGGTTGGGCGGACGGCAGCCGTGGTGCAACTGCTCCAGACCCGTTGAATAAGCTTTCGGTTGCGTTCTGACAGAGCAGTTCGGCAAGCTTCTCACCAACGTTTCCGTAAGAGCCGATGCTCTTGCCGGACAGTGCTTCCGAGATGGCCTGCCGGGCTGTTTCAAGTGATGCGCCCGATTGACCCGGAGTTTGCTGCCCGGAAGACGCGCCATTGACAGAATGGCGTGAAGGCTGCGATGACGCTTGCTGCATGCCACCGTCCTTCGTCTGTTGACCACCATTTGTGTTCGTGGCGTTCTTCTGTGGCGATTGACCACCCTGATTCCCCTGGCCGGTATTTCCGTTATTGCCGGAAGCACGCTGAGGGGTTTGGGATTGGCCTTTTTCCTGTTCCTGTGCGACGTTCCCGATGAGCTTCATCAATTCATAGCGAAGCGCCGCTGTCTCGCGGGTTGACCGAAGAGTTCCGGTCCGACCCAGAAGCTGTACCGCCTGGTTGAAATGCTTACCAAGGATCTGCCGGACCAATGGTTCGGCGCTGTCCCTGGTTTGCCGCATCGAATCATGGCCCAGCACCGTGATGCGGGTCAGTGCCATGATCCAGGAAAGAATGCTCTGGGATGGATGGGATGGGTCCGGTTTGAACGCGCCATGCTGTTCAACCAGGATGCGCGTCAGTTCACGGAGGTTGGCGATGCAGCCGGGATACTCCCAGCCGATTGCCTGCTCGATCCTGACATCTTCCAGAATATTGAGTAGATCCCCCGCGAAATTATCCGTCAACTGAACGGAAAAGTCGGTGTACCGGACGTGCGCAGCTTCATGGTCGATATAGCCATGGGCAAGCGCTTCAGCATGATCTCCCGACACGACCGGGATGGTTATTTCCTTCCCGCTGGTACAGGCAATCTGTCCGGCAATGGTTACGGTCACATCGTATTTCCGGCCGAGGACCTTGGCGATCAGGGCGAGAGGACGTGCTTTCATGGTGTCCTCCTACCAGAACCAGACAGCCGGGGCTTCAACCTGTTTTGCCGGCTGTGGTCTTCTCGTGATGGTCTTTGTCGGAGTGATGCTCGGTGAGGCAGGGTCGACTTCAGGTTCGGGGAGAGGTTGCAGCATCTCATCCCGTTCCTCGGTCGTGATGAAACCGGCAATATCGGACAGCTCGCACAGTACTCCGACCAGGCTCATCAGGGTTGCCCCGGTAACAGGTCCTGATCTGGGTACGGTGGCGAGCGCCGCGTTCACGTTGGCAACGAGGGCGCTGATCTTGTCAGGGCCTACGAAGCTGAGGCTGGAGAGTTTGTCGAGAATCGACTTTAGGGGACGAAGTGCCTTCCGGGTCACGGAAGTTCGCCCCCGGTACGATTCTTCCCAGGTAGATTTTGCCAGGGCGCCGATCTCATGGATCAGTTGATCCGCAAGGCCTTCGACCTGACGTTCCAGTGGTTGTGTGGCTGAAACCGCTTCACCAGGAGCTTCCACTTTGAAGGCGGTAAACCCGCAGGCAAGTCGTTCCGCGACACGGCTGGCCGGCTCAACGGCACGGGCGACGATCTCCGACCATTCGCCAGCTTCGGCGAGCCAGTCTTTGAGATTGTCGTCGTATGCCGACAGAAAGTCAGTCTTTGCCGTGGCAAAGCTTTGTTCGATCTGTTCCATCTTCTCCATGAGGGGAATCAGCTTTTCCTCGGGAATGGCATAGCCGCCGAGGAATCGGACTCCCACCTCCTCGCAGGCGCGTTCGGCCTGGCGCTTCAGGGTGGCGAACACCTTGAGGGCATCAGGGGCGAAGATGCGCTTGGAACCGAGTGAGGCGAGTTTGTCGGGTGGCAGATTCGCCCCCTTGAGGTCTTCCGGTCGGAGTTTCTTCTTGCCGGACCAGACGGAGAAGCTGAGATGAACCAGGACAAGGCCCTGGAGGACCTTGGTGATGGTGGTTTGGCTGTTCATGATGTCTCCTTTCGAGGGTAGGTCATCCGGAAGGAGACTTCTCCCCGAGGGAGTTGGTCTCCCCCGGTGGGGTTGTAGTGATTACCAGAACCAGGTTTTCGGACCGTCACCGCCTATTTCAGGTGCCGGAACTGTTGGTTCAGGTTGCTTGGATGGTTGCGGCTTTGCGGCTACATCTTCATGGGGTAGGGGAGGGGAGAGCAGATCCTTCCAGACGTCGGGTGTGATGCCGCTGGCATACTGATACCCGTCGCCGTTGACCTGCGCCGCTTCCTTACGGGTCATGAGATTGCTGGCTGTGCGATAGTCGCGAAGGCATTCGCCACCTTTGAGGATACCGAGACGCATGATTGTGCCCCGGCGTCCATAGCGGTACAGGACGTCGAAACAACCGTCATCCCGCTCGAATACCGCCAAATGGTAGACCTTGTCGTGGTTTCTGATCCTGTCCAGCAGGTGCAGATCCACGGAGGATTTGATGCACCTGTATTTGGTCATGGCGTCCTCCTGTCACCGAAATGCCGCTGCAATACCGCATGCAGGGCGGTTCGGGTGTCGGGTTCAGCCCGGAAGCCGAGTGCCCGGTCGAAGGCCTTGGTCAATGTTTCGCCGTTGGACATGCCTTGACTTGCCGCGGCCCGTGCCTGGAAGGCGGTGATACGTGCCCACCTGGTCAGGGTTCGGGTCGAAAGCGTGACTTCCGCTTCACCCTTGATGAACAGGGCGCGGATTTCGTTGGCGATGTCCACCATGCGGTCTCTGATGTCGCTGCCTACCGATGGAGCTACCTCGGTCAGGATTTTCTTTTCGATCTCCGGATCGGGATAACCGACCTCGATCATGTAGAAGCGGTCCAGGAAGGCCAGGTTCTGCCGCAGAATCCCCTGATAGAGACCAGTGGCGTCACCGGCTCCGTTGGAATTGGCGGTGGCGATGAAACGGAAATCCGAATGTGCCGTCACCACTTCTCCCGTTTCCGGAATGGTGATAGAGCGGCCTTCGGCAACTCCGTTCAGCCCAGCTGCAGTGGACGGGTCGAGCAGATCGATTTCATCGATCAGGAACCAGCCACCTTCTTTCATGGCAATGATGAGCGGCCCATGCACAAAATCCATTCCTCCGCCGGCATTGAGCCGATAGCCGCCGATCAGTTCCGGTGTTTCCAGCCGGGAATGGGCGACAACGTTCCAGAGGGGGATACTGAGCCGTGCTGCGACCTCGATGATGACGGAGGACTTGCCGCAGCCGGTGGGGCCGGTGAGGTAGAGTGACCGTTCACCCAACAGATACCAGGTGAACAGGTCGGACAGGGTGGCCTGACGGAAGATGTACTGCTCGTCCGCCGGTGGAACAGCGTGGTGTCCCGGTGTCCTGCCTTTGATGGTTACCGTTTTGGGCGCATCGATTTTGAACGTGCTCCTGATTTCGTAGTTCATGTCTGCCTCCTGTGCAGGGTTGTCCCGACACGGAGACAGACCACCCCGCAGGGATGTCTATGCTCCCTGCCAGGTGTTGCTATTGGATTGGTATCAGATGAAGTCGTGAGTGCTGGCATTTGCTTCAGCCAGAGCTGCTTCTTCGATCAGCTCGTTGATGTCGCGGCCCGTTTCCAGATGCGCGAGCACAAAACGGATCGATTCAGCAACGCTGTTGAGACAGGTATTGCTTCCGAGGTGACAGCCTATGCCGCTCAAGGCTTTGAAAGCATCGGTCGGCTCAAGTCCCGAACGGAGTCCGTAGGAGACCAGGCGAGCGATACCGTCTGCCATGGCGGAACCACATCCTCCGGCCTTGCCGAAACGGATGAATACTTCCATTGGTGTTGCTGTTGTCGGGCACAGGGTTACCGTGGTGTAGATCTTGCCGCAGGATGACCGGCGTTCGATGGTGAAGCCGCTGGCAGCCTTGGGCCGTGGAGTTTTCGGGCTCATGATGGCCTCCTTGTGATGGCGGTAATCTGCCGTGAAATGTCTACAGGGGAGGTGGTACCCTCCATGCGGTGATAATCCTGGGAGAGCCGTTGACCAGTCGGGCAACGACCAGCACCCCCTTGTACCTGAACTTGAGTGGCTTACTGTTGAGGAGCGGCAGAAGGTGACGGACGCCTTCGACTGCCTCCAGTGGGATATCCCGTTCCAGAAAGCGGTTGGCGCCGTGCAGTGACAGGTTTACGTCATTCAGGACGGCATCCGGTATGACCGCTTCCTCGTCGGAATAGATCGTGATGGTTGACTCGATCATCCGCGTACCTCCTCCCAGCCGGCGGGATATTCCCTCGGTTCAGGCGGAACGGCGGCGATCATGACAAACAGAAAGATTGCTGCCATGAGGATCAGCGTCACAATGGTGTGCAGGGCCTCTTTCAGGTTTTCTTTTCTGTTTGTCAGAGAGAATGATTTAAGGTCGGGCGGCAATGTGCCGGTACGGTATGCTTTCATCGGTAATCTCCTTTCACTGGGGCAGACACGCCTCCACGAAGGGAGATTTCCCATGGGGAGCGTGATGCCCCCTGGTGGGGTTTGGTCAGGCCGCTTGAGATGCGAGCGGCGTGAATGGCTTGATTTCAAGTTTGACGTAACCAGACTTCGGTTTCGTCACTTGATCGTAGATATCGGGGTAGTTCCTCTTGAGCTTGGTGCCGTCGACGGTTATCGAATCAGCCACTGACGTGACATTGATCAGGATACCGTTTGAGGCCCCTTTGAACGTGCCATCCGCAAAGGTGAGGATGTCGTTTTTCAGTACCTCCAGTCGAGCGTCGATCTTTTTCTTCTGCTCGTTCAGTTGCAGGTATTTCCTGCCGGTTTCCAGAACCTCCTGTGGGAGATCCATACCGACGGCATGGGAAGGACAGCCGGTGCGAAACGGACAATAGCCGCAGAGTATACCCGGCTCGGTTCGAGGTGCACATTCGCCCCGCGTTGCCGCAAGGATATGCTGACCTTTTTCCATAAGCTGATTGAACACCAGCTTGTTTGGCGCATAGCTGTTGAATTCCCGGTACGTTCCCGCATTGAGGTCGACCACCAGGATCGATCCGCCGATTTCCACCTCCGGATCGAGGGTGAGTTGCAGCAGGCCCATCTGGACATGCAGTTGATCCACCCAGGATGCATAGGGTTCGTCGGGAATACCGTCGGTCGACTTCATCTCCACGATGTGCAGCCGTTTTGTCTGCCGGTTCGCATAGAACAGGAAGTCGATATGACACCTGATCTCGGGGAACTGCGGATGCTTTACTTCGACTTCTTCATTGAAGAGGGCACCGCCGGTCCTGAAGAACTCGGCATACATGGCTTGCGCAGCGTGACCACGGGAAAATCGGAGGAGTGTCTTGATGTCATGACCTTCCGGGGACTGTTTGCCAAGAGCCGCTTTCCGCGGACAGCCGGCAATGTCGGAGGCTCCGACGTACCCGGTACGGTCGCCAAGGTGAGATGACTGTTTCTGTTGATGGGTCGGAATAGCCCGTCCCAGAAATGCAGCGAGTTTGCTCATGGCTGTCTCCTTTTCAGATCAGAAACGGTAAGGTCCCGACTGCGGTGAGCAGGGAACCGAAAATAACGCCGGCAATGATCCTGGTGACATCGATGCTGATCTGTCGCTCCTTAACGGGCGCATAGACCGGCACCTGACAGCCTTTGATTGTAACGTGCTTGATGATGTGGGTAGTCATGATCTTGTCTCCTTGTCTGTGGGTTGTACCCGGCAGAGGAGACAAGACACCCCCGGTAGGGAGAAAGTCGTTGTCTCCCTGCAGAGGTTGGTTGTGAGTGGGGTTCAGTCTGGAACGTCAGGCACTACCGGTACTGCCAGCATTTGCCTTTGCCGTCCCATTTGAATCCGTGGTCTTTCAGCCATTGGCGGGCTGAGGTGTCGTTGAAGTCTGGGAAGGCGGAGATCTCCGATTCGTCTGCGGAGAGTTCCATCCTGATCCCCTTGGCCGTCAGATACCCGATGATCTCAGAAGTCGAAACGGGTTCGGCTTCGTGGGATGATTGGCTGCTGTCCGGTTTGGGACCCTGCGAAGTTCCGGAGGTGGTGCTGGTGCTGCCGGCACTGTTCCCTCCGTTGTTTTCCGTCTGTCCGTAAAGGTCAGGATCTTCCTCGATGTCCTGGGTGAAGATGTCCGAGGCAGCGGTCGAGGTAAGTACTGCATCCACCAAGCCGCGTTTTTTGGCCATTTTCAGGCAGGTGTTGTAAAAATCTGCAGGATTGTCGTGTTCGACTTTCTCTCCCTGTCTGGCGATTTTCCAGTTGCCGCTGTCATCCTTTTTTGCGCTGAAGCCGCGTCCACCAATGATCTCTTGCGCCTTTGCCGGGTTCTCCTTGCGGATATCCCAGTAATCCTTCGGCACCGGCTTGTTTGTCAGTTCAACTGGCCCGACACGGAAACGATACTTGCTTTCCATTGTCGAACACGAACCGACACCGGTACCGAGACGCTGGCCTGCTGGTGAGTAGAGCGTCACCTTGATGCGATACTCACGATGGCCGAGATGCAGGTCGATGGTTTCCACATCCACGTCGTTTGCCAGTCTGAAGGTCAGCATGAGCTTTTCGGCGCCCGGTTTGAGAAGAACTGCTTTGTCTCCGCAGCCGGGAATGGTGCCGTAATGCTCGCCTGATTTCATGACGTCACGCATGACGTACTGGATCAGGTTTACCTGCGCCTTCAGTTCACTAATGTTGACGGCGTGGTGAGTGAGGGATGATGCGGTGGGGCTGATGGGAATGATTTGAGCTGGTGCGTGCATCTGTCTGTCTCCTTTTCTGTGGGTTGTGTCCGACAGAGAAGACAGACCAATCCCTTTGGGGATTTGGTAATGTCTCCCCCAGGGACTGTTGAATTGTGGTTCCTGGTTGCTACCTAGAACGGATCGGTTTCATCATGCGGAATGTCCTCATGTGCCTGGCTGCTTGATGGCTGGTCGTCACTCCCGTCGGGAATGCTGCCATTTTTACTGCCCAGCATAAGAAGCTTGTCGCCGATGATCTCGGTTGTGTAGCGATCTTTACCGTCCCGGTCCTGCCATTTGCGAGTCTTGAGTTTGCCGTCGAGGTAGACACTTTTCCCTTTTGACAGGTACTCGCCAGCTACTTCTGCGAGACGTGCGTAAAGGACGATGTTGTGCCACTCGGTCCGGACCTCCCATTCTCCGCTTTTGTTCTTTACCTTCTCACTGGTCGCGAGCGAAAAACTTGCGACAGCAGTGCCTCCTGGTGTGTACCTGATTTCAGGATCACGACCCAGGTTGCCGATGAGTTCCACGCGGTTCAAACTTGCCATACTGCCTCCTTGTTGGTTTTCCCGAAGCAAAGAGACAGATGTCTGTCCCGTAGGGAGAGAACAAAATGTCTCCCGGTCGGGATGTGGTGAAAATATCCGCCGCTTACAAGGCTTGTCGCGGATGCTGAGCAATAAAAAACCCACTCCGGCAATTGCCAGAACGGGTCGATATTCTGCGGTATATGTGTGTGCTCCAGAAATTGGACGCACTACTGCTTGGATTTACGTCGTTTTACCCAAACGACTGATCGGCTGGCACGTATGCCTTCCGAATCTCATCCGGACAGGGGCAACAGCAGCCTGGTCTATCCGGGAACTCATCCCTGCCGGGGCGATTCTTCCTCGGGCTTTCCGAAGAAGTTTGTCCGGAAGCACACTGTGGCTTGCGGAGTCTCTTTCTATGAAAGAGTCTAAAATATACGTGTTTGATAGCAGATCACAACTTCATGTGTCAATAGCAAAATGTACTTGTAACTAACTGTAAATGCGCTGAAACATCCTGAAACAAATGTCTTATTGACGACTGATTGTTCAAGCTAAGTAATTCCGTACTTTTAATGCGGAACTTTTATCTATCCTCCAGCGGACATCTGACGGAGTTTAGAAACATCACGTAACGGCGGCGCACCGAACATGCGGTTGTACTCACGGTTGAACTGGGAAGGACTTTCGTAGCCGACCTGAAAGGCAGCGTTTGCGGCATCCATGCGTTCAGCCAGCATGAGTCGCCTGGCTTCCTGCAGTCGCAACTGCTTCTGGAATTGCAACGGACTAAGAGCGGTCAGCGACCGGAAATGATGATGAAACGTTGAAGTACTCATGTTGGCCTGCGCAGCAAGCTCTTCCATGCTTATGGCTTCAGCGTAATTGTTCTTCAACCAACCAATAGCCTTGGAAATCTGTTGGCTCTTACTCCCAGCCGTAGCTATCTGACGTAACCGCTCACCTTGATCTCCCACCAGAAGACGATAGATTATCTCGCGTTGAATGACAGGCGCCAGGATCGGTATGTCCTTTTCGTCGTTAAGAAGATCAATTAACCGGATAAAAGCGTTAACAAGCTGGAGTGTTACCTCGCCAGTTGCCATACCACGGCTTGACTGTTGAGGTCTTGGCTGAGGCAGATTACTGTCCACCATCAGTTGTGACACTTCGCGCAGATCAAACTTCAACCTGAGCCCAAGATACGGCTTCTCCGGACTTGCATCTATAATCTGTACAATTGTGGGGAGATGCACGGACGTGATCAGAAAGTGGTGCGCGTCATATACATACGTGTCGTCTCCAAGAATGACCCGTTTCGCCCCTTGAACTGCCATACAGATGCTCGGTTCGTACATGCCGCTGATCGGTTCGGTTGGCTCATCCCGCCGAAAAAGTGACAAACCAGTGACTCCAGTTGTATGCAGTTCGCCTTTTTCGGTGCATCGAGCAATGCTCTCCCCCAAAGCATCAATAGCGACTTCTAAGTTTTTATTGCCAATATCCTGCATATTTGCCTCCTTGCCGGCTATTTCGTCTGATTAAATACTATCTGACCGCTTATGGCGTTACAATATTTTTCCAGTGATATGCACGATTAGGCAATAAATCAACAGGATCGTTCTATCGCCTATTTCTTGTCGGGATGTAGGATACAATCATCAGCAGGTTGGCTGAACAGATGAAAGGAGAAAGAAATGCAAAAGCGAAAACTTGGAAATAGTGGATTGGAAGTTTCGGCCATAGGACTTGGATGTATGGGTATGAGCTTCGGTTACGGGGCGCCCAAAGAAAAGCAGGAGATGATTTCGCTTATCCGGACAGCCGTTGAACGTGGTGTCACATTCTTTGATACCGCTGAAGTCTATGGACCGTTCACCAACGAGGAACTCGTAGGCGAAGCCCTCGCACCGTTTCGCGATCAGGTGGTCATCGCCACCAAGTTCGGTTTCGATTGTGACAGCGGCAAACAGGGCGTTCTAAACAGTCAGCCGGCGCACATCAAGCAGGTCGTCGAGGCATCACTCAAACGGCTCAGGACGGACACGATTGACCTGCTCTATCAGCATCGCGTTGACCCGAATGTGCCCATTGAAGACGTGGCCGGGACCGTGAAGGAGCTGATTCAGCAAGGCAAGGTCAAACACTTCGGACTGTCCGAAGCCGGGGCTCAAACCATCCGTCGCGCCCATGCCGTCCAGCCGGTCACTGCGCTCCAAAGCGAATACTCGCTCTGGTGGAGAGAGCCGGAAGCGGACATATTGCCGACCCTGGAAGAACTCGGCATCGGATTCGTTCCCTTCAGTCCTTTGGGTAAAGGCTTTCTCACAGGAAAGATCACCGAGGAAACGAAATTTGACAGTACCGATTTCCGCAATCAGGTGCCCCGTTTTAGCGAGGAGAATAGAAAGGCAAATCAGGTCCTGGTTGATCTGATCGGTCGATTTGCGGAACAGAAAAAAGTAACCCCCGCTCAGGTCGCCCTGGCCTGGCTCTTGGCCCAGAAACCGTGGATTGTGCCGATTCCCGGCACCACGAAACTACATCGCTTGCATGAGAACATCGGAGGCGCATCAGTTCAACTTGCTCCGGAAGATTTGCGCGAGATTGAAAGCGCAGCAGCAAAAATCACGCTACAAGGTGCGCGCTACCCGAAAAACTTGCAGAAGCTGGTTGGACGCTGATCCAGGAGAGAACAGTAAATCATGATTGAGAAAACAACGGTACAACATCTGCACTCAAAAACACTACAGGATGACGGCGCTTCGGCGCTGGCCACCCCAGGTTGGCGCGTGCTCGCAGTCCTCAGTCTGCTGATGGGGTTTGCGGCGATTTCGACCGATCTTTATCTGCCGGCGATGCCACTGATGAGCCACGACCTTGGCGCAAATGCCGGTATGGTTGAATGGACCATTTCCGGGTACCTGGTCGGGTTCAGTCTGGGACAACTGCTGTGGGGACCGATCAGCGACCGCTATGGCCGTCGGTCCTCGGTAGGGGTCGGACTGGTCCTATTCGTGGTCGGCTCGGCCGGATGTGCTCTTTCGGGGAGCGCTTTGGCGATCATCGGCTGGCGGATTGTGCAGGCCATTGGGGCCTGTGCCAGCGTTGCCTTGTCTCGTGCCATGGTGCGTGATCTCTATGCAGGTAATCGGGCCGCCAAGATGCTGTCGACCCTGATAACGGTAATGGCGATAGCACCTCTCGTGGGGCCACTGGTGGGCGGGCAGATTGTTGTCCTTGCTGGATGGCGCACCATTTTCTGGACGATGGTCGGCATAGGTATCGTGGCCATTGCGGCGCTCTTCACGATTCCCGAAACTCTGCCCGCTGTACGGCGCAACCAGGAATCGCTTGGCCGTGCGTTGGCCCGCTACGGCGAACTTCTACGTGATCGCCGCTTTCTGGGCTATGCGACTGCGGGTGGGTTCTTCTACGCCAGCATGTTCGCTTATATCGCGGGGACGCCATCTGTCTACATCACCTACTACCATGTGCCAGAGCAGCTTTACGGTCTGTTGTTCGGTCTCGGTATTCTCGGCATCATGGCCTCCAATATGTTGAATTCCCACCTGGTTTCACGGTTCGGCTATGACCGGATGCTGCTGATCGGCACCGTCATCGCCGCGTTCTCCGCAGTCATGGTCGCAGTCTTCAGCCGCACCGGCTGGGGCGGGCTATGGGGGGTGGTCGTTCCTCTGTTCCTGTTTGTCTCCGCGACCGGTTTCATTGTCGCCAACTCGATCACGGGTGCGATGGACAAGTTCCCGCAGCGCGCCGGCGCCGTCTCCGCACTGGTCGGCGCACTTCAGTACGGCAGCGGCATCGTCGGTTCCGGTCTGGTCGGTCTCTTTGCCGACGGTACACCCTGGCCGATGGGCTGGGTGATTGCGGTGTGTGGAATCGGAAGCATGCTCTCCATGCTGCTGCTCTTCCCGGTGCCGAGGCTTTCAAGGGTAAGGTGCATACCGCCCCTCATCTGCAATGAAGCTCCAGGCGAGTAACCATGAACTTAACTGCATTGAATAGAAATAGAAAATAAAACATCCCATAAATAGAGGAGAATCAACATGGACAACTTCATCTTCAGCATTCCAACCACTGCCTACTTCGGCAAGGGACAAATCAATATTCTCGGTGCAACCATCAAGGCCCATGGCGGTTCCAAGGTGCTGCTGGCCTATGGCGGCGGCAGCATCAAGCAAAACGGCATCTACGAGACAATTCTAGAGCAGTTTAGCCAGGCCGGACTTGCCCATGTTGAATTGAGCGGTATCCAGCCAAACCCGCGGGTCGAAAGCGTGGAGGAAGGCATCGAACTCTATCGCAACAACGGTTGTGATTTCATCCTGGCCGTGGGGGGCGGATCGACCCTGGACGCCTGCAAGGCCATTGCCGCCGGGGTAAAATATGATGGCCCGGTCAACGATCTGTTCGTCGGGGAATCGAGAGGTGCCACTATCAGCGAGGTGGCTCCCCTGGCCACCATCCTGACCATGGCGGGAACCGGTTCCGAGATGGATATGGGGGGAGTCATCACCGTCGGTGCAGATCATAAGAAAAAAGTTATCATGCATCCGCTCCTCAATCCCCTATTCTCCATTCTTGACCCGGAGTACACCTACACGGTACCGGAATATCATTCCATGGCGGGTGTCGCTGACATCCTCTGCCACCTGATGGAACAATATTTTACCCCCGATGTCGCTGCCAAGGTTCAGGATCGCATGAACGAAGGGGTCATGAAGGTTGTGCTGGAGGACGCCCCGAAGATCCTGGCGAACCCGCAGGACTATGACGCCCGCGCCAACATCATGTGGGCCAGCTCCATGGCTTTGGCCGGGTTCCAGTTTCTGCTCGGCAAACCGAGTTTCGCCTTCCCGCTGCACGGCATGGGACACGAACTCTCCAGCAAGTACGACATGACCCATGGCGTCACCCTGGCGCTGCTGACTCCCGCCTGGATGCGTCACACCATGAGTACGGCTCCCGCATACCTGCCGATCTTTGCACGATTCGCACGCAACGTCTTCGATATACGTGAGGAAGACGATGCCAAAGCTGCAGAAGAAGGCGTCAAAAAGTTGCAGGCATTCTATTCCGCCATCAAGATGCCGGCGAATCTTCGTGAGGCAGGCGTCAAGGAAGAAGACCTGAACGTTATGGCAGAGAAGGCAGTGGAAAATGGAAAACTGGGCATCCTGACCCCGCTTGGCAAGGACGAGGTGCTGCAGATCCTGCGTGCGGCATTTTAATAACAAAGGGCGGAATTATTTATGAAAGCATTAGCTATAAACGGAAGCCCCAGGCCGGGTGGTTAAAGGCGAGATCAGTGGCGACGAGGAGGCCATGCGCAACATGAACCATCTCGGGCAGACCATTGCCTGGCTTGGAGCGGCCATCGCCTCAGTACCTGACACCTCTCCCTTTCCCAAGTTTGCCGTGGAGTTGCATTAGTTGCGCCAGTTGACGTACATGAAAGAGATGAACATGGGCAACAGTCAGTATGAGTTGATCACACTCAGATCCGTATAATGAACCGAGACTGCGCCGAGGAGGAACCGTGAAATTCACAACATTGCTCGTATCGCTATCTCTTCTTGCATCAATGGGTGCATTTGCCAGCAAGGCAGAAGCCGCGGAAGAAAACAAACCGTCCCAAAGCATAACCAGGGCCGGCACTCAGGCTTCAATCAAAGGATCAGCCGAATACTTTACCGGCAATGTCCGTGTCGATCCTCTGTTTGCAGCCAACGACGCGGCACCATTTTCCGGTGCCTATGTGACCTTTGAGCCAGGGGCCCGGTCAGCCTGGCACATCCACCCGACCGGGCAGCGCCTGCTGGTGACTGCCGGTGTCGGCCGGACCGGTGAATGGGGAGGAGCGGTGGAAGAGATCAGGGCCGGCGACGTGATCTGGTGTCCGCCGAAGGTAAAGCATTGGCACGGAGCATCACCAACTACGGCAATGACCCATATCGCCCTCACCGGGACAGCCGACGGCAAGAACGTCGAGTGGCTGGAAAAGGTCAGCGACGAGCAGTACCACGGCAAACCGAGAGGCAAGCATGAATAGACTGGTCACCGGGTTTCTGGCAATCATGCTGTTCATGATGCTGGTCATTGCAGCCATTGCGGAGGCACAACCCATGGACAAAAATCAGGCGCTGAGCGCAAAACAGCAAGGCATGATCCCCATCGCCGCTTTTACCGCCAAGGGTGATCTGGAAAAACTGAAAGTCTCCCTGAATGAAGGGTTGGATGCCGGCCTGAGCGTCAGCGAGATCAAGGAAATCCTGGTGCAGATGTATGCCTATACCGGCTTTCCGCGCAGCCTGAACGCTATCGGCGCCTTCATGGGCGTTTTGGAAGAGCGGCAGAAAAAGGGGATCAAGGACGTTCCAGGGAAAGAGCCGAGCCCCTTGCCTGCCAATAAGAGCAGTGTCGAGCTTGGCACGGACATTCAGACGCGGCTGGTTGGAAAGCCGGTCAGCGGGGCGATATATACCTTTGCTCCCGCCATCGATCAGTTTTTAAAAGGTCATCTGTTCGGCGATATCTTCGGGCGTGACAATCTTGACTTCCAGAGCAGGGAGATTGCCACCATTGCGGCTCTGGCCAGCATGGATGGCGTCAATCCCCAACTGCAGGCCCATTTCAACGTCGGGCTTAATACCGGCCTGACTGAGGTTCAGCTAAAGAGCCTGATTGACGTGCTCAGGGCCAAAGTTGGCAAAAATGAATCGGCCAGAGCTGCCAGGCTGCTAGATGAGGTTTTAAAAAGCAGAAAAGCTTCAAGCAATAACTAATCGAAAACATAGGGGACCCATGTCTTGGGAAAGTAGTCCAGTTGTGGATCGGGTCTTTCCATTCGAATCGACCGAAGAGGTTTTGGATTGCATTGATGAGTAGATGCGATTCAGTCACCTGTAAAAATAGACCGTAGGTCTATTTAAATTGACTCTCGGTCGATTTTTCCGTAGACTCCTTATTCGATGGGTGATGCCAACTTCGCCGAAAATTAGAGAAGGAGAGAATTCTATGGAATCTAAAATCGCCAAGGCTATTGGACTCAAGCACGACCCCGTCGCGGTTGTGCTGACAGATGAAAAACCGGAAGACGCCTCGCAGTTCAAACCCGGCAAATGGGGGTGTGTGATGTCTATGTTTGCCAATGCGGCAAGAGGCAGGACCACGGCTTTTGACGCACAGACCTACGGCTGCTGGGGTGGCGGCGTCGGTCTGGGGTTCGGCAATGCCTATGAGCAGTTTCCGGGGGGAGTCGACTGCTTTACCCGGTTTCTGTCGTCTGGCAATAAAGAGTGGGAAAAGGGAAGGCAAGTTGGAGAAGCTCTTGCCGGCGCTGCGGGAAAAGAGTTTGCAGACGACTTCCTGGAAGGCGAAAGATATGTAAAAAGCCCGGAACTGGTGGATCAGTGGCTTGAAGATCTGCCCATGACGGAAATAGGGTCCCGCTATGTGCTTTTTAAACCGCTTGCGGATATGGATAGCGAGAGAGAAAAGCCGGAAAACGTCGTTTTTATCGTGGATGCCGATCAGTTGTCCGCTCTGGTTATCCTTGCCAATTACGCCAGAAAAGGGATGGAAAACGTGACCATTCCCTACGCCGCCGGCTGCCAGACCATTGGCATTCTTCCCTGGCGCGAGGCTAAATCGGAGAATCCCCGGGCAGTCGTGGGACTGACCGACGTTTCAGCCAGAAAGTATGTCCGCAAACTTCTGGGCGCGGGGTATCTGTCGTTTGCCATGCCCTGGAAGTTGTTTCTCGAAATGGAGAGCACTGTAGAAGGGAGTTTTTTGGAGCGACCCACTTGGCTGTCTCTTCAGGACTCCAGGCAGTAAAGAAGTTACTCCAGATGCCACCTCAAGCTTGCAGGGTCATCTGCCGCAGGTGATCCTGCAAGCTTGAAGGCAGCCTTCGCAGGCAACTTCATCCCACCCAAGCGTCAGCACACGTTCCTTCACCCCTGCCCACCCAAAATTCTAAGAAACAGATCGTTGAGTTTTTTGGGCACGTCTTCGGCACGCTCTGTTCCCATCATGGCCTCGTCGCAAGCGCCGCGAAAGGCGTAAAACATGATCACAGCGGTCCAACGTTCGTCATCAACCTGCCAGGCTCCTGCTTTGCCGCCATCACGGATCAGTCCTGTAAGATATCGGGTGATTTCGGCCTCGGCCATGGTGTGCCGAAACGGCATTCCCAAGCTGTAGATCACGACGTCATGAAGTTCTCTTAATTTAAAGTAGGCCTCGACCGCTGCCTCGATCCAGGCAATGATGCGTCCGCGCCAATCATCGGCGGGACAGCTTTCAACGCGTGCACTGACCTTCTCCATGACCTCGTTTTCGAAAACTTCCCGCAAAACCCGAAGCAGTTCAGCCTTGTTGGAGAAGTAATGATAAAGCGTCCCCTTGGCAAAATTGGCGGCGGCAGCGATCTCATCCATGGTGGTGGCCTCGTAGCCCTTTTCCACGAATAACCTCCCTGCTGCTTCAATCAACGTGGCGCGTTTCAGATCGGCCTTGCGTGGACCCGCCGGCGCGCCACTCCGACGCATTGCTCCGCGATCCGCTCGATGTGAGCCTGAATCGGCCTCTTTCATACGTTTCTCCTCATCAGCTATGCCTCGCGATATCATTTATTCCTATTCCAATATTTCAAGTCACGGGTGCTTCAGTGACCCGGCGTCCGCCGCCAGTCGCCGCAAGCCGGTGATGTCGCGCAGCGGCGGCGCGCCGAACAGGCGGCCGTACTCCCGACTGAACTGCGAAGGGCTCTCGTAGCCCACCTGGAATGCCGCGGTTGCGGCATCCAGTGACTCCGCCAGCATCAAGCGCCTGGCCTCATGCAGACGCAGATGCTTCTGGTATTGCAATGGGCTCAAAGCGGTCATGGAGCGAAAATGGTTATGGAATGAAGACGTGCTCATGCGTGCCTGGGATGCCAGGTCATCGATGCGAAGTTGCTGGGCGAAGTTGTTTTTCAGCCATTCAATTGCCCGCGCTACCTGTTGACTCTGGCTTCCCGCCGCTGCAATCTGACGCAAACGTGCTCCTTGTTCTCCAACAAGCAGTAGGTAAATGATCTCCTTCTGAATTATGGGCGAAAGAATTGGAATGTCTTTCTCTTCATCGAGCAGGTCGATAAGACGCTGAAAGGCGGTGAGCAGTGGCAGAGTGATCTCGCTCGTCGCCATGCCGTGATCGGATTTTTGCGCACGATGGTGAGGGAAATTACTGTCAATAAGCATCTGGGAAACCTGCTGCATGTCAAACGTCAGCTTGAGCCCCAGTAATGGTTTCTCTTTGCTTGCTTCGATGACCTGAACAAACGTGGGCAGATCCACAGATGCGATCAGATACTGGTGAGGGTTGTACACATACGATTCATTTCCGAGCATAACGCGTTTAGCCCCCTGCACGACCATGCAGATACATGGTTCGTAGACTGCGCTAAATGGTTCGGTAGGGCCGTCTTCCCGGAAAAAGTATAACGCCGGGATCGCGCTTGGATTCTGCTCACCTTTGCTCGTCCATCGGGCAATACTATCTTTTAGTGTTTCGAGTGCCACATCCATCCTGCTCTTCATATAAACTCCATAACTATCTAACGTTGTTAAAATATTTTCGCTTCGTGCGATATGGTCATAATATCAAGCATGATGCTGCTTTACAACATTTGTGGATAGTTTTGTATGATTAGGCAAGATGTTTAGAGGATTGATCTATCGCCAGTTTTTTCATCCGGGGTAGGATGAATTAAACGAAAGGACATTAGCAAACGACGCTTTTCACAAACTGAAAGGAGACATCTTATGAACAATCGAGTATCTCGTAGGAAACTAATCCAGTGCTCTCTCATTGCGAGCGCAGTAATGCTATTTAGCGCTCTGCCCGCGGTGGCGGAGTTAAGCATGCCAACGAAAGGAGATGCCGTGCAACTGACCAAAACGTGGGATAAAACTTTCCCAAAAAGCAAAGCCGTCGATCATCAGAAAGTGACCTTTAAAAACCGATACGGCATTACCTTGGCAGCCGATCTTTATCTGCCTAAGAACCGTGGCAACCAACGTCTCGCAGCCATTGCCGTCAGTGGTCCATTCGGCGCGGTGAAGGAGCAATCTTCCGGTCTGTACGCACAGACGATGGCCGAGCGTGGATTTGTGACGCTTGCATTCGACCCGTCCTATACCGGCGAGAGCGGCGGCGAGCCACGCAATGTGGCCTCTCCCGACATCAACACTGAAGACTTCAGTGCCGCAGTTGACTTTCTCGGTCTGCACCCTGCAGTTGATCGCAACCGCATCGGCATCATCGGCGTCTGCGGTTTCGGCGGCATGGGCCTAAATGCCGCAGCGGTGGACAAGCGCATCAAGGCCGTTGTCACGACCAGCATGTATGACATATCAAGAGTTGCGGCCAAAGGTTACTATGATAGCCTTACCCTTGAAGAACGCACGAAGATGCTGGAGCAAATGAGCCAGCAACGTTGGGAAGACGCAAAGAATGGAACACCCGCTTCCGGCCCACGCATTCTGCCTGAGAAGCTGAAAGGCAACGAAAAACAATTCGTCGTGGATTACTTCAACTATTACCGCACTCCGCGTGGTTTTCACCAAAATTCACCAAACTCAAATGGAGCGTGGACGGCTACCAACACCCTGTCTTTCATGAATATGCCGCTGCTGACCTACATCAAGGAAATCTCGCCGCGTCCAATCCTGCTGATTGCCGGTGAGAACGCCCATTCGCGTTATTTCGCTGAAGATGCCTACAAAGCGGCAGCGGAGCCGAAAGAGCTCATGATCATCAAGAATGCCAACCACGTTGATCTCTACGACCAGATGGACAAAATTCCGTTTGACAAGATCGCTGAGTTCTTCAATAAAAACATGAAGTGAGATAACCCCTCCTCACATATGCAAAGATTAAAGCCGGTCATTGGGGGGATTCCTCAGCGACCGGCTTTTTTATGAGGGGCGGTAATCACTCGCACTGCTTATTTCAGCACCCATTCCGATGTTCCGCATTTTTTCTAGTTGACATATAGTTCGCCTACGAACTATATTACCCCTATGAAAAGAGCCAAACCATCCCCAAAGCACGACCAGAGCGCCATCATCGCCAGGATCGCCGGTATCCGCGAAGCGGCAAACCTGCTCATCGAGAAGGAGTTGCAGGCCCGCGGCCTGACCGGCATCGTGCCGGCCCACGGTTCAGTGCTCAACTTCCTCTTCCGCCAGCAGGAGCCTGTGCCGATCAAGTCCCTCGTCAGCAGGATCGGCCGGGTCAAGTCAACTGTCACCGGCATCGTCAACACCCTGGAGCGGCACGGCTATCTGTACAAGCAGGGGTGCGACCAGGACGCCCGCTCTGTCCGTATTGGCCTGACCGACAAGGGGATGGCGCTGAAGTGCGATTTCGAGGAGATTTCGGAAACAGTGCTCGGCCGGGTGTACGGGGACATGCCGGAGAATGACAGGCAGCGGCTGATGGAGCTGTTGGCAATTGTTGAAGGGAACCTTAAGGGGTAAAAATTTTTCGGCCAATAGTTCGGCCACGAACCAAGCGGCATATCAGCCGCTAATACGAAAGGAGAGAGAATATGAAAACCATACTTGTCACCGGGGCAACAGGGAGCCTCGGACGGGCGACCATGGCCACCCTCATTGCCAGAGGATTCAGGGTCAGGGCGGCCTCACGTCACCCACAACCCTCCACTGCCCCCAACGTCCAGACGGTCCACTTCGACTATACCGACCCAGCCACCCACCGGCCAGCGCTGGAGGGGTCAGACGGCGTGCTGCTGATCGCACCGCCGCTTGACGTGGAGTCACCTGCCAAGCTGAACCCAGTCATAGACCTGGCCAGGGAACTCGGGGTAGGGCATGTCGTTCTGAACTCGGCCCTGGGGGTGGACGCCGACGAGAATGCCCCGCTGCGCAGGATCGAGCGGCACTTGATAGCCTCAGGAGTAAGTTATACCATCCTGCGTCCCAATTTCTTCATGGAGAACTTCACCACCGGCTTCCTGGCTCCCATGGTGCGACAGGGGGAGATTTACCTGGCCGCAGGAGACGGGAAGACCAGCTTCATTTCAGCCTGCGACATTGCCGCCGTCGCGGCCGAGTCCTTTAGCGGCGCACACACCGGCCGCGAATACAGTCTGACAGGCCCGGAAGCACTCGATCACCATGAAGTTGCACAGCTCATCAGCCGGGCAGCAGGGAGGACGGTCAGCTACCACGCCATTTCGGAGGAGGAGATGCTCCAGGGAGCGATCCAAAACGGCCTCCCGGAGTCGGCCGCGCACTTCATGGCGCTCCTCTACAGCGTCGTGCGCAATGGCTGGGCCGCCGGCGTGACCGATGACGTGCAGGAGGTAACCGGTAAGGCGCCGCTCTCGTTCGCGGCATTTGCCGGAGAGAGTTCAGCTGTGTGGAAGTGATTAATTACTGGTAAGGCCTCGCATTGATATTGAGTGCTGGTAAAGTCGGTCCTTGGGGAATACCCCAGCGACCGGCTTTTTTTATTTAGGACAGGACAAGGCCGGGAACTCATCCCTGCTGGGGCACAGGTGGAGTCCGGGATGGTGAGTGATATAAAATATGTAGTAAAAGGTAAACTAATAGTTTACATATCATGCTGTAAGTTATATATTGATGCTTATGCACTCAGGTGGTTCAATTATAAGATAGGTGCTTAGATGTCAACTAATAGCTTACATTCAAGTAAAAATCTGAAAGCAGCACTCTTTTCCCTGCCGAATGGCATGCCGGTTACAACCAGTCAGATGGAACAGATGGGTATATCCCGCCAACTGGTACACCGTTATGTGCTGAATGGCTGGCTGGAGTCACTCGGGTACGGCTACTTCCTGCGTGCCGGTGATGAGCTTACCCGGAATGGCGCTGTGGCAGCTCTTGAAAGCCAGGGACATGATGTCCACATAGGCGGAAAATCGGCTTTATCGCTCAGGGGAGTCATACATTATCTAGCCCTTGGCAAAGATAAGCTGACCCTGTACCAGGTGTCACGAAAGAAAATACCTGAATGGTTTACCGCCAGGTTTGACTGCGAAATACGCATGAGTCGCCTTTTCGAGGAAAAAGGTGCCTTGGAGAACAGGCTGCACGTACGACGTCTCGATGAAGCCGACCGATACTCTCCATTTGTGTCCGAACCGGAACGGGCTCTCCTTGAGATGCTTGATGACGTGCCTCAGAAACAGAGCCTTGATGACGCCAGAAAAATCATGGAACCCCTGTTCACCTTGCGCTCAGATCTGCTACAGGAGTTATTGGAAGCCTGCACGAGGATCAAAGTCAAACGGCTGTTCTTCATATTGGCTGCCGAATTACAGCTGCCGGTAGTTGAGCAACTCGATGTATCCAAATTGGATTTTGGCTCCGCTTCTGTTTATGTCCGGACACTGAAAGGGAACTCTCTGATCTTACAGAATCCAGGAAAAGGAAAGAATGGATAGCCGTTACCTCGATATTGTACGGCTGCTTATCGACGCAGCCCCGTTCGTTTTTACCCAGCAGTGCTTTGCCCTCAAAGGGGGCACTGCCATCAACCTGTTTGTAGAAGACATGCCACGATTATCAGTCGATATCGATCTGGTTTTCACGGATCTCACTTGTCCCGATAGAGAGTCGGCGCTTGCGGCAATCGAGCGTGCCTTGCATGACGTGGCCGATCTGCTGCACAGCAAACTCGGTGTTACGGTTCGACCGACAATGTCCGGCAGCGACCATGAGTCCAAGCTGTTTATCTCCAAAGGGCCTGTACTTCTCAAGGTTGAGGTGAATCATGTCTTCCGGGGCACGGTATATCCCCTCGTCACTGGCAACTTGTCAGCGGAGGCGCAGCGACGCTTCTCCAGGGGCCTTTCCATTCCCATGCTCGATCATGACGAACTGTATGCCAGCAAGCTTGTCGCGGCGCTTGACCGCCAGCACCCTCGTGATCTGTTTGACGTGATGCTTCTCTTTGAACGCCAAGGCATTACTCCGAGGATTCGGCGGGCTTTCACCGTCTATCTCGCTGGCCACAACAGGCCGATCCATGAACTTCTGGCGCCCCACCGAAAAGACATCAGTGTCGAGTTTGAGAGAGACTTTGCCGGAATGACCACCCGCGAAGTGACCATTGATAAACTGCTTGAAGTCAGAGAGCAGTTGTTTGAACAGCTACCGGCAACTCTTGACGATGCAGAGCGCAACTTTCTCCTTTCGATAAGCCGGTGTGAGCCGGAAGGAGCAATTATCGCCATGCCGGGTATTGAAAACCTGCCGGCCCTCAAATGGAAACAGCTGAACCTGCAAAAACTGTCCAAGTCTAACAGGACAAAATTCAACGCCATGACCGCAGCATTGAATGATGTTTTTGAAACCGTCAGGTGACGGCAGGTTCGGAGACCTTCTTCTTGCTTCCCTTACTCTCACCTTCGACGTTTTTCGCAAACGGGTTGGTAAAGCCCCGTGGCGGCGTGTAGTCCCATTCCATCAGCTCGCACATCTCGGCATTCAGCAGGTTGATTTCTTCGCGAATCTGCTGGCTCCTCTCGATAAACTCCTGCGCCTTTTCAAACGTGATGTTCTTGTTACGGCCCATGGTCATGCGTAATCGATGAAGTACGTTGTCGTGGGTGTTGAGCATGGTGATGAAGTCGCTTTGATCCAAGGTCTTCCGGGAGATGACATCGATGTCATCCCGGACTACCTTTTTCAGTTTCCGATCCTGCCAGGACTGCTTTCCCGATGGTTTTTTTCCGCTTGATTCCTGTTTGTTGTCTGCCATGATTCCTCCCATGTGTCTGATGTTAGATTCTGCCGGTCGCCCGCAGGGCAATCCCTTTACCGAAGCGATCCGATAATTCCGAGAACACCGTGTCGTCGAACTTCTTCATGTTCTGGACGATCATCTCTACCGCATTGATCTCCGATGCCGCATTGGCGTAACTCTGCTGGGCCACGGTGAGCAGTTGCAGCGTCTTTTCCTCCAGAGTCTGGATGTGCTGCATCCCTTCACCGAGGAGCGCCAGTTGGCAGGTCTCCGGAGAGGCGCCGGACTTGTTCCCCTTCTGGGTGGACATGATGTTCCGGGCCATCTCCTGCAACTGCACCGCCCGCCCGAACAGGTCGAGCAGCATGTAATAGCCGTAGGCCCGGGCAGTCAGTTCAGCCAGCTTGCCGATGACTTCGCCCTCGGTATTGGTGGCCGTGGCGTTCTTGAGGATCAGACCGACCGACAGCGGCGTGCTCTTGAGAAACGTTTCCTCATCGGCGGTGAGTGCAGTCTTCGATTTGATCTTCCCGGCGATGGACTGCATCTTGCCGGCCACATAGACCATCAGGTTCTTGTTGGCGTCGGTGATGTCTGCACAGGCCCCGGCGGTATCACGCCCTTGGGCGGAGCCGCTGATAAAGGAGTCAAAGCTGTTGTTCTTGTCGCACGGGGGAACGTATTGGGCCTGGTAGGTGGTACCGGTAGTCGCCGGATTCTGGATCACCACATCTCCGATGAAACCGCGCACGAGCTTGACGTAGTCACTATTCATCCCTTTTTTGCTGGCCAGGTTTTCCAGGACCGAACCGTCACCGAATATCTGCAGGACTTCGGCTGGGCAACCGGCGGTGGCGCTGGTGGCCGAGGTCTGGGTAGTGCCCGGAACTCCCGGCTTGTTGCCGGCGTTGGCCTTCTGCTCGCTCTCGAACAGCTTGCTGACATCCTGGTAAAGATCCTTGGCGCCGCTCGATACCATGAAGTCGGTCTGGGCCGTCTTCATCTCAGCCTTCAGGCTGTCCGACATGACAGACGAAAACGGACTGGCAGAGGTTGCCACCAGCGCCTTGGCCGCCTTGCAGTCGTTCAACTGTAACGAATTCAGCCGGTCGGTGATGGCTTCGAGGGTTTTGATGGTGTCGGCCACCTGGGGCGCCAGGGTCTTCAGGGCGATGTCGAAGGCCGCTGCCGGAGCCGCCGACAGTATGTTCTGGAGCTTTTGCACCAGGTAGTCAACGTTCAGGAACGAGAAACCGCCGAGGAACATGTCGATGCCGCCGCAGCCGGACTTCAGCTTCGGTAGCGAGGCGGTGAACAGGTGGTCGTCGGTGTTCGCCCACCTGGCAGAAAAGCTCCCCCCGGTGTAGTAGCCACGTTTCGACCCTTCGTAATAACTGGGCGAGGTGGAGCTCTTCTGCTGCACCCAGTCATCAACCCAGCCGGACCAGGACAGGACGGGGTTCAGGGCTATCGTTGCCGCCAGGCAGGCGGCAATGGTTCTGGTACATACGGTTCGTTTCACACGGGCACCTCTTCTCTGTCGCGGTTGGGCCGGGACCTTACTGTTGCTCCTTGTCCTGGAGGCGGCGCTTCTTCACATCGAAGCCGCCTCCCTTCTGAAATTCGTAGAGCGAATATTCCTCCGGGGAGATGTCACCCTTCAGGAGGCGCACGGCCCGGTACGCCTTGTCCTCGATCTCGTCGGCGGAGATGACCCCGGCCGAGACCGGCAGGTAATCCTGATTCCCTTTCTGGATCAGGATCAGGGTTGGGGTGATCTCCACGCTGAATTTGGCAGCAAGTCCAGGGTTCTCACTGATGTTGACCCGCTTCACGGTCCAGCCGGTTTCATTGGTGAACCAGTCCAGGATGCGGGACTGTTCGTCGCAGTAGCTGCAGTCGGGCCGCTGGAAATAGATCAGGGCGAAATCATCCCGGTTGTCCCGCAGGACGCGCTGCCGTTCCTCATTGATCTGAGCGATCCGGGCCAGGTTGCCGGGGGTGGTGATCGGGTAGTCCTTTTTCGTGGTCAGCTCCGGGTATTTCTGCCAGACGAACTGTGCCACGTTCGAAAAGGCGAGCGCCTTCTTGCGTGCGATCTCCTGGACCTCGAAATACTCCTTCACATTCTCTTCGCTCGGCTTCTGGACCGCCTTCTTCTTCAGCGCCTCGGCGAACTCCTGGAACTGGTCCGGATGCATCTCCCATATCTGCTCGTAGGTGTAGTCCTTGAGGGACGGAGTGGGCTTGGCCGGTTTCTTCTTTCTGGCGGGCTTCTCGGCCTGCTTCTCCGGCTCTTTCTGGTACCACCACCAGCCAGTGGCTGAATCGGTGTAGTAGCTCGCAGAGGCGGACACGGACAGCAAGAGCATCGCTGCAGCCATCAGCGGCCAACGCATTGTTCCACCTCCTTATTCTTGGGTTTGATATCTTTCACCATTCGCTTCAGTTGCGGGGTTTTCTGTTCTTCCAATGCCGACGGCATTACACCGAATGATTTTGCCGTAAAGGGAATCAGGAGATGTGAAAGGCGCTTGCCACCTCCGGTAATGATGGAAACCTGCGACGTGAAGTAGCCGTCCGCAACATGTTCGGTTGCCAGGGCTGATCTGGTTCTGGCCAGTTCCGTTACGACGGTGTACATCAGGTTGCGCTTCTCCGACTCGAAGCCTTCCGATGCACACACCATGGGATCATGGTTGCTTACTTCCTTGATGGCTTCCCAGAGCGCCTCGGGGTTGACATAGATCACCCCGTTGGGCATGGAAACCACTGACCACTGCTCACCCTTCGGAGTGGATTCCACCAGATTGATCTTTTTCTTCAGCGAGGAAATTATCGCATCCGGGTCAATACATGCCGGGATATCCATTATTGTTGGCATGTACCTCTCTTTGGAGGGAGCAAACCCGAGAGGGTGCTCCCGTTCTTCAGAAGGGGGGTGTATCGTTCTGGCAGAGGCAGGCACGGATTCCCTCTGTGCGCCATTGCTTTCGAAACTGTTGTGCTTGCGTTCCCGCAGGTCGGCATAGAGGGTTGCCAACTCCGCTTGACGTGCCTCATGGTCGCTTTGCTTGAGGCCATCCGTAAGAATGTTGTCGCACTTCATCAGGTGGTGGCCGGTGACAGCGCGACAGATGTCCTCCCTGTTGGGGAGAGTCATGAACTCCGGAATCCCCTTCAATATAAGCCCGGCAATGATCGGGTGGTCACCGCTGCTGTACATGCCGTCGTGGTAGGAAGGGATCTTGCCGATGTCATGGGCCAGAGCAATGAGAATCATGTCTGCCAGCAGAGCTTCCTGGTCGGCCTTGGCAATAAAGTTGCGGGTGACAGTCAACGTATGGCGGTACAGCGGCACAGTCTCCAGCAGGGCATAGGAGTCTTCGGCGTAGATACGTTCCGCTTCATCCTTGTGTTTCCTGACAACAGAAGGGCAGTCTCCCTCCTTGTCGAGCAAGGTGAGAATCATGATGATCAGATCCCTGCGGACTCCATTGATAGAAGGCCGATGCTCAATCATTTCGCTGAAAAACTGCTCAATCTCATAGTGTTGAAAAGTAGGGCGTGGCGTATGTGCACGGTTCTTCCTTGTCTGCTCCCTCCAGAGGTTTGAAGCATCCTTGATTTCAACCTCATTGTCAGTCCAGAGGTGGCTCAAGTCGGACAGCCTGGTTACCTCGGACGGTTTTTCCTCTTGCGGCGCTGGTGTTTGGTTTGGCAGCCATTTTCTGGTGCCGTAAACGGCAAAGCCGATCCCAACAGCTGCGGACATACCTAACAGCATCGTATTCATGGTGGGTCCGTTGTCTCGGACTGGAAAGGTGACAGCATTGAGGTAATGACTGCCGGAGCCTCCGGGAATATGATCTTTATCTTGGGGTTTCGGGCGTCGAGAGTGGTCCCCTTGAAGCGTCCCGAGTAGGTCATCATGTAGAATTCCCGCGGCTGGAGACTCAAGACATCCTGAACCCGCAAGATATCCTGCTCAACCTCACGGGTTGTAACCTGATTCGAGCCAAAAATCCCGGTCAGTACGTTCTGTACGCCGAAATGCTTGACCACGTAATCGCTGGTCTCGGCATCGGAGCAGCGCATGAAGATCTTGGTGTTGGTGTTGTCGAGTATGCTCTTGCCAAACTCTTCTCCGATGACCGCATAGATCTGGTTCACCGATTGAGCGAAAGCGGTCACCATGACATCGGCTGATCCAGCCTTGGCGAACAGCTCTTCTACCCCCTGGTAAAGCAGGCTCTGTGCTTCATCGATAAAGATGGAAAGCGGTGGGTCGACCTTCTGTCGGTTGGAGAGGTAGACCCGACCCACAAAGGACTGGATCATAGAGAGAAGCACCTTACCGAGAGTAGCGGAGGCTTCGCGGGTGATCATGGCACCGGTATGGACTACCAGGATGACCCGCCCGCCGGCCTCCAGATTATTGATGAAACGATTGGAATCGGCCTGCCCGATGATCTTGCCGATATTTCCCGAAGACAGTTCCATCAGGGCGGTGCGGAGCGTCGAAGAAACCTTGGCGTAGTATTCCAAGGGGGATTTGAGGATGTCCTCCAACATCCCAGCGGTCAACGACGCCTCGGGAGAACCGATGCTGCGAAGTGACTTCATGGTAGTTTCAAGAGACTCACGCCGAATGTTCTGCCGGATGGTGTCAATGTTCATGATCGGCATGTTCCCATGCCTCTTGGCCAGGATGATGTAGGCGGAAATTACCGCAGTGGTGATCTCCTTGGCGATGTTCCGGTAAAATGGTTCGCGGCCACCCATGATGCCCGACACGATGTGCCCGACCAGTTCGTCCGGCATGAAATAGAAGGCCATCGGATCGACAACGGCTGAGTATTCGGGAAAGATGGGAGTTACGAGCATCAGCTCTTCCAGGCGACCCGCATCCCTGGCGACTTCATAGATCTTAGTGAAGATCTGCTGGTCCCCCTTGGGGTCGAAATAAACCACAGAATACCCTTTACGGATGTCCTGCTCGATCAGGTTCTCGCACAGGCGGGTCTTGCCGACTCCAGTGGTGCCAAAGACAAATGTGTGCCGTTTTCTGTCGGCATCGGGTATGGCGATGGGAACGATCTTTGTCCGATGATCCATGTTCACACCGGTGCCCAAGCTGGTCATCGGTCCGGCCGGTTTAGCGATGCGATTCTTGAATGGAAACATACAGGTGCTCTTCCAACTCCTTCCCGACTGAGTTGATGACGTCCTTTGATATTCGTGAAGGTGTCACTATGGTGCTGAAGGCTCCGGGAATACGTTTCTGGCACAGAATTCCGGAAATGCGGCTGCGCTCCTGCAAGAGCAGACGCGGCAGCTCCTTCGAGATGCGGTTCAGTTGTACCTGTACCTTGGTTGACCTATGGTTGACCATGACCGGGACGACGCTGGTGATATGGAATTCCTTCACGGTTCCCGGGATGTAACGTCCGCGCTCATGTTTGGGCTGAAAGCGGGTCGGGCAGATTCCGGAAAGGATCAGTCGCCGATAGTGGTCTGCTATTTCCAGAGTGACGATCAGTGAGCCATCGTCACCAACGCGTGTAATTTCCCCCGGGGCCGTATAGCCTCTCAGCTCCTTCAGGTGCTTCGCTTCATGCAGGGTCTTCCGCAGTTGCAGTTCCAGATCGACCTGGTGCTGCACATGCCGTCGCAGTTTCCGCTCGATGTCGCCAAGAGTAATTGTAGTAGGGGCTCCGCCACCGTATGGATAGACGAGGATCTGCAATTGATCCTCGACCCTGACAGTGACGCTGGTTTGGAAGGCATGGGTTAGCGTTCTGGCAACGGCGACCTCTATCGCATCCAGAGTCTCATCTCGGGTCAGATCGCTTTCAGGCATGAATTCATCGAGATTCAAGGCCAAATGCCTCTTCCCACGGAGTAGCGACATGGGTTGCTGATGCCACCTGAACCGGCTGTGAATGTGTAAGCTCGCGTTTGACGATGTGGGCTACTCTGGCGGCATAGCGGTCGCGTTTGGACGGTGTGCGTGAGTTGTAGCAGCCGACTGCCGACCAGGTGTATCCGTAATCCCGAATGCATTGGGAAAGAACCCAGGCGCCTACCATGACATTGGTACACGGATCGGCAAGGTTGTTCCAAGAGATGCCGAGCTTGCGCAGTGCCGGCTCCCATGTGGAATTGATCTGCATGAGGCCGTAATCGTAAGTGCCGTTTGTGTTGTAGTTGATAGCCAGGGGATTGAAGCTGCTTTCCCCCTTGGAGATTGCGTAGAGGAGTTGGGGCGAGATTCCGTACCTGTTGCCGGCTTCTTCAAAGCAGAATGCTCCGGCCGGTTTCGATGAAACCATAGAAAATGAAAGCAGGAATATTAGTGCGGCAAATCGCATGCCTCCCCCTACGACTATAATCTATAGGGGGGGCAGGTCTTGGTGGGGCAGAAGGTGTGTGGTGAGTGTGGGGGGAATCGCTATTGTGGATTTATTGAGCTTTTCAGGATTGTGCTCGGCTTAAAAGTAAGGATTCTTCTAGCTTCGATGACTATTGATTCCCCTGTTTGAGGATTTCTGCCTTTGCGGGCCCGCTTGGTTTTTACTTCGAATTTGCCAAATCCGGAAATCTTTATATCTTCTCCGTCTTCGAGTGTATTTTTCAGGATGCTAAACACCGACTCAACCATGTCGATGGCTTCCTTCTTGGTAATGTCACATTTTTCTGCAACTCTTTCAACGATATCTGCCTTGGTCACCGGTTGCTCCAATCTTATATAATTGAGTTGGCTTAGCGATAAAGCCGCATTCGTCAAAACTTGATTCGCTACACCTATGCTCTTCGAATTGTTTTATACCAACCATCAAGGAATGTCTCTGCTCCTCTTTTATAACTTGTTAAATTAAGCTTTGCAGCGAAACCAGACTGGTCAATGTCCAATCCTTGAATTATTGAACGAGCCTGATTTGCCCTGCTAAATAAATGTGGATTAGCAATAAACCTATTTTCTGTAACATCTCGTACGCCCAAAATGAAATGTGGGAATAGGGCGGCTTTAACTGCAACTTCCCGTTCAGATGGATGGATTGTGTTTCCACTGTAAAGAGGAAGCCCTTTTTCTTTCAAAAAAGGCTCGTACTTTTTTGCTCGTAAATGAGATACCGCAAAGTCATCAAATGGTTCAGGGATAATGTAATATCCTGAATCCGTGACGAGATTTTGTACGGACCGATAATTCATGGGATCGGGGGGTGGTTGAGCCTCCCGTTTTCCCTG
>NZ_JAHDIW010000022.1:0-42193 GCF_018531165.1 Geobacter grbiciae
TGTCAAATCCGATGTACTTCCCTCTATCTAATCTCCTTCCTCCTGAATCTACGCTGCAACTAATTCACGAAAGAACCGTTTTTTGCGAGTGCTCTCAATGCAGGAGAAGGCATAATTTCTTTGTGAACATACGTTATTAGCAAGTCAACAACGCTCTGATCATCGATAGACATACTGAAAGAAGGCAAATTTACCGCCCCCAAACCAAAACATATGATTTCTTCATTATTTTTTGCGGGGTTGAAAAAAACAGCCAAGTCTTCCTTTTCTAAATATCTTAATAAGGTTAGATACTTAATTATAGTTTCTGTAAGTTGTGTCTGTTTGCTAATGCCCCACTGGCATTCTTCGGCGGTTGGTTCTTGTTGCTGTATTTGAAATAAAAAATTTGCTTTTCTATTTTTCTTATCAATTTCGATGCGTGTGCCTTCGAGATTATTTCGGCTATCGATCAAGTTTACAAAATTCCTTGCGCACCCTTTGCCGTTGAGTATTTTGTCGATTATCTGTTTCTCCTCTTCATCGAATATTCTCATAATTCTCCTGTCGTTCAACTCGTGATTGAGCGGTTCACGCGCGCACGCGCGTGAACCGCTCATCCTCCCGAATGGAACATTTCTACCTGTTCATTCCCCACAACCGAACAAGCATGTCTGTTTTTCGTGAGCCCACACCGTGCCATAGCGAAACAAGTCCGATGTACTCTTCAGTCACTTCGTAGATGATGCAGTATTTCACCGGGCCGGAATCAACATACAACTCTTTCAGCACCACCTGTTGGCCGGCAAGCAGATAGGGCGCATCGGCGCCGGCAAAGTTGTTTGAGTAGAGGAGTTTTTCCGCCGTTTCAATCCGCTCCAGAAACGCCTCCGCCACCTCAACCCGGTAACGCTCCGCCAGATTCTCCGCATACATCCGAACTCGGGCCTGGTATTCCAGCGAACGCTTAAGCGGACGTTTTGCCATTCCGCAGCTCATTTTTTAAGGTATCGAAGAATTCATCTTCTTCCGAAACGACCGTGCCCAACCCGGAACGAAGTTCGTACCAGCCCCGCTCAACCGAATCGAAGAACTCCTTCTGCTCATCGGCGTGCCGCACGTACATACGCAACGAGTCCCGGAGCACGTCCTGCTCGTTGCGTCCTTCCCGTTGAGCAATCCGCTTCAGGTTCATGCTGTCGGTTTCATCAAGTCTGAGCCCCATTTGTCTGCTACTTCCCATACATTTCACCCTCCCCGGTATCATTGATACCAATATACATCACCGCATATCAACCAACAAGATATCTATCTCCACTGGCGGCTAACGTCGGACGATGGGAGATCGCATCTACATTTTCTTAAGATCGTCACCGTCAACTTCCTGGCCATGGTCTACCGCAGCATTACCGGAAAACCGGTACGGCGGGGTGTGGTAACCATTGCCGTCCGCAAGGGCATTTCGACGTGACCGTTCAGATCTTGCGGCTGTCGTAAGCCCAGTGCAACAATGCCTGGCGCTGTTTTCTCCGGCAATCAAGATCTCCCGGAACACAATTCAACCTCAGCTGCGCTACATGCCTTCTCATGGCTTTCCACCGGCCGATCTGCCGGGCATCATCCGCACATCTCCGCCCCATGAAGTAGCGGCAGTACCACTGGAACCACCCCCGGGGGTCTTCGTGATAGATCCACCCCCTGGCCCGCCAGTAGGACAATGGTTTGGAGGCGTTGACGCCGAAATGGTTCAATTCGGGAACGTGGCGTTCGTGACAGAGCTTGGCATTGGTGAACCACTCTTCAGGGAACTCGTCGGTGCAGTCAGTCATGTACTTCCCGCCGAAAACGCCCAGCTCAAGCATCTCCCTTGGCCTCAGTTCGGGCTTGAATTCAGGATGGAAATTCATGCCCACCGGTTCTGACAGGGTATAGATGTAGTTCCTCTGCATGAGGTCGTCCACGACTACTTTTCTTTGATCCATGGTCCGTCTCTTTCTGCTACAGCCCTGCGGATCGCATGAGCTGTTCTTACAAACTTTGCAGCGGACGAGGTGCAGGGCTCACACATGGTTGCGCAGCATCAGCTCGGCCGGATGAGGCGACAGGTAGTACTGCTGCTGCAGGTAGCTCTGACCATACTTGCCGACATAATGCTTCACCAGGGTAAGCGGAACAATGAGGGGGACCAGCCGGTCATGATATTCCTTGATTACCCCGAGTAGTTCTTCCTTTTCAGCGGCGCTCAGATCCCGCTTGAAATAGCCCATGATGTGCATCAGCACGTTGGTGTTCTTCTTGACCGTGGCATGCAGGGCAAGGGCCTTCATGAAGAGCGCTTCGTAGCTTTGGGCCAGCTCGGTCCAAGACATCCCTTTTCCGTGCGCCACTAGGCTTCCCATTTCCCGGTAGATGCTGGTGCTGTGAGCCAGGATGAGCAGCTTGTGACGGGCATGGAAGGTCACCAGGCGGCCCAGGTCGGGACTGTCCAGCAGGAAATCCTTCCAGCGGCGGTAGCAGAAGATCCGCTCGATGAAATTTTCCCGGATGGCCGCGTCATTGAGCCTTCCCTCTTCCTCTGCCGGAAGGAGAGGGAAATACTTGACCACTGCTGCGGCAAACAGGCCGCTGCCGCTCCTGGCCGGCATCCCCTCGTTGTGAACCTTGACCCGGAACAGGCCTGAACTGGGGGAATCTTTCTTGAAGATGAAACCGCACAGCTCTTCATCCGCCAATTCCGTGACCTTTTGCTTACAGAAGGCGCGCATCTGTTCCGTCTTGTCGATGCGGGTCTTGTTCGTCACGAGCCGGGGATGCTCGGGGTCTCCCTCAAGGCGCATTGCCTCGCGAGGGACCGGCATGCCGCAGCCGACCTCCGGGCAGACCGGCACGAAGGTAAAGAACGTGCCCAGTACGTCGGTTATGTAGTGATCGTGCTTGTGGCCGCCGTCATAGCGCACCTTCTCTCCCAGGAGGCAGGAACTGACGCCAACCTTTATCGGTCTGTCGCTGGTGCACCACCCAGGCGCCTGGCCGTTGCGATCGACAAGGAACTTGGTGAAATTCCCTTTGACCGCCTCAGGCATAAACATCCTCCCATATCTCACTATCCTCGGGCCACGGCGACTCTTCGGCAAACTTCACCGCATCGGCAACCGTCACCAGGGCCTGCTGTTTGATCCCCTCCAGCTGGGCCTCGGTGGCTATCTCTTCCTCCACCAGCCGGTTCGCGAAGGCCGGGATGGGGTCGCGGCTCTTCCACAGCTCCACCTCGGCAAGGCTGCGGTATTTGCCCGGATCGGACATGGAGTGCCCCCGGAAGCGGTAGGTGATCGCCTCGATGAGGAAGGGGCGGTTGTGCTCCCGCACCCACTCGGCCGCCCATTTGACCGCCTCGTACACCGCGATCACGTCCATGCCGTAGACCCGCTCCGACGGGATGTCGTAGCCGCAGGTCCGCCGGTGGATGTCGGGGAGTGCCGAGGCCCGCGCCACCGATGTGCCGATGCCGTAACTGTTGTTCTCGCAGATGAAGAGGACCGGTAACTCCCAGAGCCGGGCCCAGTTGAGGGATTCGTGGAAGGTCCCCTGGTTCGCGGCGCCATCGCCGAAAAAGCAGGCGACGATCCGCCCCTCCTTCCGGAATTTGGCGGCAAAGGCGAGCCCCACGGCGATGGGGAACTGGCCGCCGACAATGGCGTATCCCCCCATGAAGGAGAGATTCGGGTCGAAGAGGTGCATGGAGCCCCCCTTCCCCTTGCAGATGCCGGTCCGCTTCCCGAAGAGCTCGGCCATGACCCGTCGCGGCTCGGCCCCCCGGACGATGGCCTGGGCGTGCTCCCGGTAGGCGGAGAGAATGTAGTCGTCCCGGTGGAGACCGGCGGTGGCCCCAACGGCCACGGCCTCCTGACCGCTGTAAAGGTGGAGGAAGCCGGTGATGTGCCCCTTGGTGTACTGCTCGGCGCAGGACTCCTCGAACTCGCGGGAAAGGACCATCTGCTCGTACATCCTGATAAGTTCGGCGTCGGGAAGAATGGCGCGGAGTTTTTCTTCCATGGTGACCTCGCTATCCGGGCGGGCAGTGCCCGCCCTGGGGGCAAACTCGGTGAGTTCAGTGTATTCTTTCAACCTGGGCCTGCTCCAGCAGGCTGTCGATGTGGAGCTTCATGCGCTGGATTTCCGCCACGACCCGCTCCAGGCACTGCTCCCCCCCTTCGCCGATCTGCCCGGCATGATCTTCCGCAAGGATGCGGCTGAAACTCTCCATGTGCCGCAGGGGGGCCCGCAGGTCATGGGAAACCGAATAGCTGAAGGACTCCAGTTCCCGGTTGGAGTTCTCGAGCTGCACCGTCCGCTCGGCGACCCGCAGTTCAAGGTCGGCATTGAGGCGGCGCAACTCGTCCTCGGCACGCTGCCGCTCCCGGATTTGCGCCTCCAGCTGCCGGTTGGCCTTCTCCAGGTCCGCCGTCCGCAGGAGAACCTCCTGGCGGAGCTTTTCCGGTTGTCTCAGCATGAGATAGGCGAGAAGCGCCAGGATGCCGCTGATGCCGCCAACCATGAGGTATTCCACGTAAAGGAACGGGGAAACCTGCCAACCCCGTTTCGGCGCCACGGCCAGCTTCCAGGTGCCGTTGGGGACGTCGATGGTGCTTTCCACCGGCGCCGGGAGCGGTCCGTCGGAGCGGGCAATGTATTCCCACCGGCCCGTGTCCGGGTTGAGCCTGGTGAGCTCATACCCGTATTCCCCCTTATCGAGGGCTTCCAGATTGCTTGCGGCGAGGAGGTCCGGGAGACGCATCAAGACATTGACGAACCCCCAGAAACGCTCCCTCCTGTCCGGTTCGGGAAGAAAAACCGCCAGCCTGCCAACGGCTCCTACCCCCCCCTGCCTCAGCTCGAAGGGGCCGGCAAGGGTCATTTGCCGGCTCTCGATCGCCCGCTGCGCCTCGACGCGACGGAGGGGATCGTTGAGGAGGTCGTGGCCTATGGCCTTTTCGTTGCCGGCAAGGGGGTAGATGGTGGTAATGACCCCTGCCGGGGCGAGTTGGAGGCTGCTGATACCGCCGTAGGTCCGGATCATCTCGGCGGCGAGGGCATCAAAGTCCTTAATGGTGCCGGCCTGGCGCAGGATGGCGGCAAAGGCGTAGGTGGCGGAGAGGGAGCCGGATATCTGGCGCTCCAGCGAAAAGGCGGCACCCGCGGCGAGCTGGGCCACGTTCCGGCGCTGCTCGCGGCAACGCCCTTCTTCCACCTGGCGCACGAAGACCGACCCGGCTCCCAGGAACAAAGCGAAGAGCAGGATCGCCCCCCGTATCGGACCGCCATTCTTCATGGCCGAATCCTCCCCACGCCACTACTCCTCACCCAGGGTAAAGAAGAAGGTGGCTCCACGGCCGACCGCCCCCTCCGCCCAGATCCGCCCCCCGTGGCGAAGGATTATCCGCCGCACCGTGGCCAGACCGACGCCGGTCCCCTCGAACTCCGCGGCGCCGTGCAGCCGTTGGAACACGCCGAAGAGCCTGTCGGCGTATTTCATGTCGAAGCCGGCGCCGTTGTCCCGGACGAAAAAAAACCGCTCTCCCTCCTCGGACTCCACCCCGAACTCGATCAGCGCCCCCTCTTTCCCCCCGGTATATTTCCAGGCATTGCCCAGGAGGTTTTCCAGGGCAACCCGCAGAAGCCCCGCATCGCCCGACACCACAACCCTGTCGGCAATGCGGAAGGTCACGGAACGGCCAGGATCGCCCCCCTGGAAATCCGCGGCGATTTCCCGGGCCATGGCGCCAAGATCGACGCTCTGGCGAACCAGTTCGCCGCCGCTCACCCGGGACAGCTCGAGGAGATGGCCGATGAGCTCCTTCATCCGGTCACCCGCCTTGCATATCCGCATCAGGACCTGCGTGCCGTTTTCGTCCAGGGAGCCGGCGTGCTCTTCCCTGATGGTCCGGGTAAAGCCTTCAATGGTGTCCAGAGGCGCCCGAAGGTCGTGGGAAACCGAATAGGTGAACACTTCCAGTTCCTGGTTGACGGCCGCCAACTGGGAAGTCCTCTCGGCAACCCGCTGCTCCAGATCGGCATTGAGACGCCGAACCTCCTCCTCGACCCGCGCCCGCTCCCGTGCTTCCTCTTCGAGACGCCCCCTGGCCGTCTGGAGCTCGGCCGTCCGTTTTACCACTTCGCTCCGCAACAGCTCCGGCTGCCGCTGAAACAGGTAGGCGAGGCTCCCCATCGCCAGGCTGACCAGGATAACCGTGGCGCCGTACCACACTATTTCCGAGCGCGTGAGCCATCCCCCCGACGGCGACACCGAGAGTGCCCATTTCCCGTTGGGCACGTCGAAGGCAAACTCCACCGGATCTGTCAGGAGAGTCCCCCCCCCTTGGGCAAAGACAATTTTTTCACCGCTGCCGGGATGGAGGCGGGACACCCGATACGCATAGCCGTTTTTTGCGAGAAGGTTCAGGTTGCTGGCGTCCATAAGGGTCCGCAGCCGGATGATGGCCGCCGTAAACCCCCAGAACCGCTCGCCTCCCCGGCTGTCGGGAAGGAACACCGCCTGCCGCCCCACAACCGCCTTCCCCCCCTGTTTGAGCTCGAAGGGACCATCGAGGGAAAGTCGGCGGGACTCGATGGCCCGCAGCGCTTCGAAGCTGCGAACAGGATCCCGGAGGATGTCGAACCCGACGGCCTTTTCGTTGCCGGCCAGGGGGTAGACCTCGGTTATGACCCCCTCGGGCACCAGTTGAAGAGCGTCGATGCCGCCGTAGACCTTGATCATCTCCGCCGCCAGGGGGGCGAAATTCTCAATCCTGCCCTGTTGCCGGAGGATCGCAGCCAGGGCGTTGGTGGCCGACAGGGAGCGAAAAAGCTGATGCTCAAGGGAGTGGGCCGCGTTGGCGGCAATCTGGGACACGGTTTGGCGGTACTCCTGCTTCCGCTCGCGCGCCAGCTCTCCGGCAAGCACCGCGCCTATCCCCATGAAGAGCGAAAATACCAGCAGTGCCCACAGGGCCGCTCTGTTCAGACTCACCGGCTTGTGCTCCACGGCTCATCCCTTCCCGTATGCCCTTACCCCTTCGTACCGCCTTTTTTCACAAAGTTCAGGGTCCCCCCGGCCAGAAGCTCCTGTCGCTGCCGGTCGGAGACCTCCAGAATGGTGACAATCTCCCGTCCGCCCACCTGCACCGGTATCTCGGCCGCGCCGGAGGCCACGAGCCGGCGCACATCGGGGAACACGAGGCGGTCCCCCTGCTTCACCAGGTCGTAGTCGGCGGGATTTCTGAACGTAAGGGGGAGGATGCCGAAGTTCACCAGGTTCGCCTTGTGGATCCGGGCGAAGCTTTTGACGATCTTGGCCCGGATGCCGAGGTAGCGCGGCGCCAGGGCCGCATGCTCCCGGCTCGACCCCTGGCCGTAGTTCTCCCCGCCAACGACCACGCCGCTCCCCTTCTCCTTGGCCCGCTTGTGGAAATCGGGGTCCAGATGCTCGAAGACGAACTGGCTGATGGCGGGGATGTTGCTCCGGTAGGGGAGCACCTTGTTGCCGGCCGGCATGATGGTGTCGGTAGAGATATTGTCCCCCACGGTGATGATGACCTCCGCCTCCAGGGTTTCGGGGAGGGGGTCGAAGTCGGGGAAGGGGATGATGTTGGGGCCGGTGACGATCTCCACCCGCTTCGCCTCCTCGGGGGGGAGGGGGAAGATAATGCTGGAGTCGTCCAGGATGTATTTCTCAGGGTTCTGGACGTTGGGCCACGGCATGAGGCTCTCCAGTTTACGGGGATCGGTGACCTCGCCGAAAATGCCGGCGGCGGCCGCCGTCTCGGGGGAGCAGAGGTAGACCAGATCGTCTTTGGTGCCGCTGCGCCCCGGGAAGTTGCGGGGGAAGGTGCGGAGGCTCACCTGGTTGGTCCCCGGGGCCTGCCCCATGCCGATGCACCCCAGGCACCCCGGCTGGTGGATCTGGGCTCCTGCCAGCAGGAGCATCATCACCCCCCCTTCGGCCGCCACGTTTTCCAGCACCTGGCGGCTGCCGGGATTCACGTTGAAGGAGAGGTGGGGGGCGATGCGCCGGCCGTCCAGAATGCGACAGACGGTCATGAGGTCCCGGAAGGCGGAGTTGGCGGAACTCCCCACGAGCACCTGGTCCACCTTGAGCCCCTCGATGTCGGCCACCCGCACCACGCTGCCCGGCGACGACGGCTGGGCGATGAGGGGTTCCACGGTGGCGAGATCGACCTCTTCGTACTCGTCGTAGGTGGCGTCGGGGTCGGCGGCAAGCTCCTGCCAGACCTGGCCGCGCCCCTGGGCCTCCAGGAACTCCCGGGTCCGGTGGTCCGAGGGGAAGACGGAGGTGGTGGCCCCCAGCTCCGCCCCCATGTTGCCGATGATGGCCCGGTCCGTGGCCGAAAGGGTCGCCACCCCGGGGCCATAGTACTCGATAATCTTCCCGACCCCACCCTTTACGGTGTGGCGGCGGAGCATCTCCAGGATTACATCCTTTGCCGAGACCCAGGGCTGGAGCTGGCCGGTGAGCTTCACCCCCCAGATCTTCGGGCAGGGGAGGTAAAAGGGATGCCCGGCCATGGCCAGGGAAACGTCGAGCCCCCCGGCGCCGATGGCGATCATGGAAAGGCCCGCGGCGGAGGTGGTGTGGGAGTCGGCCCCGAGCATGGTCTTGCCCGGCACGCCGAAGCGCTCCAGATGCACCTGGTGGGAGACCCCGTTCCCCGGCTTGGAGACGTGGATGCCGAACCGCTGGGCCGCGGTCATGAGAAAGATATGGTCGTCGGCGTTGCGGTTGTCGGTCTGGAGGAGGTTATGGTCGATGTACTGGGCCGCCAGCTCCACCTTCACCCGGTCGACCCCCATGGCGATGAACTCCAGCATGGCCATGGTGCCGGTGGCGTCCTGCAGCAGCGCGTGGTCGATCTTCAGGGCGATCTCGGTGCCCTGCTTCAGCTCACCCTTCGCGAGGTGCGCTTCGAGGATCTTCGTTGCGAGATTTTTTCCCATGGGGATCTCCTTTTAACGGCAACCGGAATAACACAGAGCAACAGAGCAACTGAGTTAATCAAATTCGAAATCGCTCTGTCTTTTTGTTTCGACTTTTGGGCGATGGTTTCAAACCGGCTGAAAAAGATTTTTTTCTGTTGCTCTGTTGCTCTGTGTTTCAAATGAATTTTCTGGATTCACGCGTGTATCGCCCGCTTCTCCACATCCAGGGCCGCCTCCTTCATGGCCTCGGAGAGGGTCGGATGGGCGTGGAAGGTCATGGCGATGTCGGCGGCGCTGCCGCCGTAGGTCATGACCGTGACCGCCTCGGCGATGATGTCCGAGGCCCGGGGGCCGATGACGTGGATGCCGAGGACCCGGCCGGTGCCGGGGGTAGCGAGGATCTTCACAAACCCTTCGGTCTCGTCCATGCACTTGGCGCGGCCATTGGCCATGAAGGGGAACCTGCCGGCGCGGTACTCGACCCCGTCCGCTTTCAGCTCCTCCTCGGTCCGCCCCACGCTTGCTGCCTCGGGCCACGTATAAACGATACCAGGGATATAGGCGTAGTCCACCACCGACGCCTGGCCGGTGAGCCGCTCGGCAAAGACCTCCCCCTCCGCCATGGCCTTGTGGGCGAGCATGGGGCCGTGGATCAGGTCGCCGACGGCGTAAATCCCCCGAAGGGATGTCTGGTAGTTATCGTCCACCGTAATCCGTCCCGCTTCCAGCCGGACTCCCAGATCCTCCAGGCCGAGCCCCGCCGTGAGGGGACGCCGCCCCGCCGCCACCAGCACCCGGTCGCAGACGATCTCCTCCGTGGCGCCCCCCGCCTCCACGGTCACCACTCCCTTCCCGTCACGCTTGGCAAAGCCGGTCACCTTGGTCTCCATCCGGAAGGCGATCCCCTGCTTTTTCAGGGAGCGCATCAGGGTGTCGGCCACCTGGCCGTCGGTGTTGGGGAGCATCTTCGGGAGCATCTCCACCACCGTCACCTGGCTTCCGAGCCGCCGCCAGACCGAGCCGAGCTCCAGGCCGACGTACCCCGCCCCCACCACCAGGAGATGCTCCGGCACCCGGTCGAAGGAGAGGGCTTCCCGGGCGCTCACCACCACTTCACCGTCAAAGGGCATGAACGGAATCACCGCCGCCTCGCTTCCCGTGGCCAGAAGCACCCACTTTCCCCTGAGCTGCTGCGTCCCCTCGGATGCCGAAACGTCAACGCCGTGGGCTCCGTCCCGCTCGCCCGTGAGCCGGGCCGTCCCCTGCACCCGTGCAATCTTGTTCTTCTTGAAGAGGAAAGCGACGCCGTCGGTCAGCTTCTTCACCACGTCGTCCTTGCGGGCCATCATCCGGGCCAGGTCGAGCCGCGGCGGATCGATGGCTATGCCGTGGCCGGCGAACCTGTCCCTGGCCAGGGCGAAGAGCTCCGAGGAATCCAGGAGCGCCTTGCTGGGAATGCACCCCTCGTTGAGGCAGACCCCTCCCAGGGTGTCCCGCTTCTCCACCACCGCGACGCTCATCCCCAGTTGGGCCGCGCGGATGGCGGCCACGTAGCCGCCAGGGCCGGCACCGATGACAATGAGGTCGTAAAGCTCTTCAGACATGGAATCCTCCCGGAATGATTGTAGTATCCGCTGCTGAAATGGGAAACAGGCCGGCGGAAGAACTACTTTGCACCCGGCCGGTAGATGATTTCGAACGTCCCCCCCTGGATGCGGTTCCAGACCCCCTTGTCCGGGGAATATGCCGGATAGACCGGGGCAATCGCCTCCTTCAGGTGGGGAACGGAAAACCGGAGGCCGAACTCCCCCTGGTCGAGGATCACCCCCATCCCTTCAAGATGCGCTCCCCCATCGGCGGCGTCGGCCGAAGGCGCGGCACGGGGCGCCGCAATGGACGGCTCCAGGGAGCGGATCTCGGTGGGGCGTCCCGGGAGGGCAACCAGCTGCCGGAGCACGTCCCGGGCCCCCCTGCTCCCCTGGCGAGACGCCTTGCCAAGCCACCCCATGGCTGCCACCTTGTCGACCGGAACCCCATCGCCGGAGAGAAGGAGGAGGCCATAGGCATACTGGGCCTCGGCATTGCCACCAGCCGCAGCCCTGGCGATCCAGCGGGCGGCTTCCTTCTGGTCCTGCTTCACTCCCACACCTTCGTGAAAGAGGGTGCCCAGGAAGTACTGGGCCCGGACGTGCCCCCGCTCCGCGGCGATCTTCATGAACCGGACCGATTCGGCGGGATTACGCGCAACGCCCGTGCCATCGAGAAACATCAGGGCAAGCCGGAAGGCGGCGCCGGCGTCACCCCTCTGCGCCGCGCCCCTGGTCCGGGCGAACTCCTGTGCCGCCGGTGTTTTGCCATTCCTGCCGACCCGGGCCGATGCCGACGGATCAGGAACGGCCAGGAGAAGGGCCGCCAGCAGTGAGCAGGTCACTGCGGCGGTCAATCTACCCTTCAAGGAAGAGTTCCTCGGGCTCTTCCACATACTCCTTCACCTTCTTCAGGAACCCGACCGCCTCGCGACCGTCGATGATCCGGTGGTCGTAGGAGAGGGCCAGGTACATCATGGGACGGGCCACGATCTGGCCGTCGCGGACCACGGGGCGCTCCTGGACGGCGTGCATGCCAAGGACGCCGCTCTGGGGCGGGTTGAGAATGGGAGTGGAAAGGAGCGAGCCGTAAACCCCGCCGTTGGAGATGGTGAAGGTCCCCCCCTGGAGATCCGACAGCTCCAGCCGGTTGGCCTTGATCTTGTCCGCGAACCCGGCGATGGCCGTCTCGATCTCGGCAAAGGAGAGCCGGTCGGCGTCCCGGAGCACCGGCACCACGAGCCCCTTCTCGGCCCCGATGGCAATGCCGACATGGTAGTAGTGGTGGGAGACGATGTCATCCCCCTCGATGGAGCCGTTCACCGCCGGATACTCCTTCAGGGCCTCCACGCACGCCTTCACGAAGAACGACATGAAACCGAGGGAGACGCCGTGCTTCTTCTGGAAATGCTCCTTGTACTTCTTCCGCAGTTCCATCACCCGCCCCAGATCCGCCTCGTTGAAGGTGGTGAGCATGGCGGTCTGCTGCCGGGCCGCCAGGAGCCGTTCGGCGATCCGTTTGCGGATGGGGGTCATCGGCGAGCGCGTAACGCGCTCGCCTTCCGGGACCGGGGACCGGGGACCGGGGGTCGGGGAAAAACCTTGTGCAATCGCTTCGCCCTTACCTTCACTGGAAGGTGGCGCCGGAGCCAAAGCTTCACCCGATTCCACCGCTGCAACCTTCAGCAGTTCTTCGGTTTTCCCGGTCCCCGGTCCCCGGTCCCCGGTCCCGGCTGCAAAAAGGTCATCCACCGTCACCCGCCCTCCCCGTCCGGTCCCCTTGACCGTTTCGGGACTGATCCCCTTCTCCTGAGCCAGCTTCCGGGCCGCCGGCGACAGGGGAGGCGCCTCCTTCGGGGCTTCGGGCCGGGAAGGAGGGGGCGCTTCGGCCGCAGCGGCCCCTTCCGCGATGATGCCGATGACGGAGCCGATCTTCACCGTGGCCCCCTCCGGCACCATGATGGTGAGCACACCGTCGGCCCCGGCGTCGATTTCCATGGTGATCTTGTCGGTCTCGATCTCGCAGACCGGCTCGTCCTTCCGGACCGCCTCGCCGTTCTTTTTCAGCCACTTCCCCACCAGGGCCTCGTAGACCGATTCGCCCACTGACGGAACCTTTATTTCCATAGGGGACACCTCTCTCTCATTACAAAAAACAGGTCCGGTTACCTTGCGGCAAGTACCGGCACCGGCTGGAGCCCCCAGATACCGTCGTTGTACTCCCGAATGGTCCGATCGGTGGAGAACTTGCCGCTGGAGGCGCTGTTGATGATGCTCATGCGGGACCACCGCTCCCGGTCCCGGTATGCGGCGGCAACCCTCTGCTGGGCGTTGACGTAGCCGCGGAAGTCGGCGGCGACCATCCAGGGATCATGGGGACTGGTGATTGCACCGATGATCGGATCGAAGATCCCCGGCTCGAACAGGTTGAAGTGGCCGAACGCCAACAGGTTCATCACCCGCCCGAGATCAGCGTCGGCTTCAATGATGGCACCGGGGTCGTACCCCCTGCGCGCCGCCTCCACCTCCTCGGCGGTGAGCCCGAACATGAAGAAATTCTCGTCCCCCACCTCTTCCCGAATCTCGATGTTGGCGCCATCGAGGGTACCGATGGTGAGGGCGCCGTTCATCATGAACTTCATGTTGCCGGTGCCCGATGCCTCCTTGCCGGCGGTGGATATCTGCTCCGACAGGTCGGTGCCGGGACAGACGACCTCCATGGCCGTTACCCGGTAGTTGGGGAGGAACGCCACCTTGAGCCGGTCTCCCACCTGGGGGTCGGCGTTCACCACCTGGGCCACGTTGCTGGTGAGCTTGATGATGAGCTTGGCCATGAAGTAGCCGGGGGCCGCCTTGCCGCCGATGAGGACGCACCGGTTGGTCCACCCCTCGGTGTCGCCGCGCTTGATCCGGTCATAGAGATGGATGACGTGGAGGATGTTGAGGAGCTGGCGCTTGTACTCGTGGATCCGCTTCACCTGCACGTCGAAGAGGGCCTCCGGGTCGAAGGCGACGCCACACTTATCCTGGACCAGGGCCGCCAGACGCTCCTTGTTGGCCCGCTTCACCGCATGCCAGCGGCTCCGGAAGCCGGGATCGTCGGCGAAGGCGGCGATCTTTCCGATCTGCGAGAGGTCTGAAACCCAGCCGTCGCCGATGGTCTCGGTTATGAGCCGGCTCAGTCCCGGATTGCACCAGGCGAGCCAGCGGCGTGGCGTGACCCCGTTGGTCTTGTTGTTGAATTTGTGGGGCCAGAGTTCGTAGAAGTCCCGGAACAGCCCCTGGGCCAGAAGCTGGGAGTGGAGGGCGGCGACCCCGTTGACGGAAAAGCTGCCGACAATGGCCAGGTAAGCCATCCGGATCTGGGGCACCGGCCCCTCCTCGATAAGGGACATGCGGCGGAGCCGCTCATGGTCGCCGGGCCAGCGCCTGGCAACCTCTGCCAGGAAGCGGGCGTTAATCTCCAGGATGATCTCCAGAAGGCGCGGCAGAAGCTGGGCGAACAGGGAGAGCGACCACTTCTCGAGGGCCTCGGGGAGGAGGGTGTGGTTTGTATAGGCCATGGTGCTGGTGGTGATACGCCAGGCCTCGTCCCACCCCATCCCCTGCTCGTCCATGAGAAGGCGCATCAGCTCCGGCACGGCGCAGCTGGGGTGGGTGTCGTTCAGTTGGAAGCAGTTCTTCTCGGCAAAACCGCTGAAATCCCCCTTGCTGATCACGACCCAGCGTTCAATGACATCCTGGAGGCTGGCCGACGCCAGGAAATACTGCTGGCGCAGCCGCAGCGCCTTGCCGCTCTCGCTGGCGTCGTTGGGGTAGAGCACCATGGTGATGTTCTCCGCCTCGTTCTTGGCGGCGACCGACTCGGTGTAGCTGCCGGCATTGAATTCAACCAGGTTGAAGGCGTCGGTGGCGACCGACTTCCAGAGCCGCAGGGTATTGACCGTGCCGTTGGTGTACCCCGGCACCGGCGTATCATAGGGAACGGCCAGCACGTCATGGGTATCCACCCACCGGACACGGAAACCGCCGTCGCCGGTCCCGTAGCGCTCCGTGCGCCCCCCGTAGCAGACCCGCTGGGTGTACTCCTGGCGCTCGATCTCCCAGGGGTTGCCGTTTCGCAGCCAGTGGTCCGGCTCCTCCACCTGGTGGCCGTTCACGATCCGCTGCCGGAACATCCCGTACTCGTAACGGATGCCGTACCCCATGACCGGCAGCTGCAGGGTGGCGCAGCTGTCGAGGAAGCAGGCCGCCAGGCGCCCCAGGCCACCGTTGCCGAGGCCAGCGTCGATTTCGGCCTCGGCCAGGTCTTCCATGGCAATGCCCAGGTCCATGAGGGCCTTGGCCGCGGTATCGGTAACGCCAAGGTTCAGCATGGCATTGCCGAGGGCGCGCCCCATGAGGAACTCCAGCGACAGGTAGTAGCCCCGCTTGCAGTCGGCGTCCAGGTAGGAGTAACGGGTGTTCTTCCAGTCCTCCATGAGGCGGTCCCGGACCGCGAGGGCCAGGGCCTTGTAGTGGTAGTGGACCGACCGGCAGAACTTGTCGCGTCCCAGGTTGTACGTATAGTAGTGGCGGAAATCATTAATCAGGCTCGGCACGTCCCGCGGCAGGGGGGGGAGGTCGGTAAGTCCCGGGATGTGCACTGTCTTGCCTTTTTTCTTCTGAATCATCCTTGCATGCTCCTGTCAGCGATAATTTTTATCTACTCGGTCTGTGATACCACAACGATGCCGGATTCGGTCACGGTATATCCCCTGCGGCGGTCTTCCCCGTGGTCATATCCTATGGTGGTCCCGTCGGGAATGGTGATGTTCTTGTCTATGATCGCCTTTCTGATCTTCACGTTTCTGCCGACGTTGACGTTCTCGAAGAGGATCGAGTCCTCCACGAGGCTGTAGCTGTTGATCTTGGTGAGCGGGCCAACGATGGACCGGCGCACGACGCTCCCGCTGGTTATGCAGCCGGCGCAGACGTAGGAGTCGATATTCATGCCACGGCGGCCATCCTCGTCGAACACCGTCTTCGCCGGCGGGTAATTCCCCTGGTTGGTCAGGATGGGCCACTTGTAGTTATAGAGATTCAGTTGCGGGGAGACATGGATCAGCTCCATGTTGGCCTCGTAGTAGGAATCGATGGTCCCCACATCCTTCCAGTACCCTTTTTCCTCGGGCTTCATGCCGGGGATCAGGTTGTCGTTGAAGTTATAGGCAAAGACCCGGTCCTTTTTTGCAAGCATCATGGGGATCACGTGCTTGCCGAAATCGAGATCGGCATGGAGCTTCTTCCCCTCCTGCAGAACCTCGATAAGCCTTCTTGTTGAAAAGATGTAGTTGCCCATGGAGGCAAAGCAGGTATCCCGACCCGGAATGGGGACGGGATTGGCCGGTTTCTCCTCGAATGCCGTCACCCGGTTGTCATCGTCCACTGAAAAGACCCCGAACCTCCTGGCCTCGGCACACGGCACCTCCAGGGCGGCGATGGTGATGTCCGCGCGGCTCATGCGATGGTAATGGATCATCTGGCTGATATCCATCCGGTAGATGTGGTCACCGCCGAAGATGGCCACATAGTCCGCATCGGACGATTCAATGAACCGCAGATAGTGATGGATGGCATCGGCGGTCCCCTTGAACCACTCCTCGCTCTCGCTGCTCGTCTCCGGCGATATGGCCACGAAGAACTCGCCGAGACCGGCCCATTTCCCCCATGATTCCCGGATGTGCTTCATGAGGGAGTATGCCTTGTACTGGGTCAGGATGTAGACCTTCTTGATCCCCGAGTTGAACATGTTGCTCAGAACGAAATCGATGATCTTGTACTTCCCGCCAAAGGCCACGCCCGGCTTCGGCCGTCTCAGGGTAAGGGGGGCAAGCCGCTCCCCCTTTCCTCCCGCCAGAACCATCGCTATCGTGTTCCCCGCAAGATTGCCCGTTACATACATGATGGTACCCTCCTTGCTCACAATTAAAATACACATGAACTGCTCGCCATAATACGGTCAATCGCCGGGTTTGCCGGAGGAGCCCCGTCAGGGATCCGCTCCGAGCGCGTCCTCCACAATCCGCCCCTGCTCCTCCCCGTGGAGCCGGTGGGACCCCACCGCCGGGACGTCGTTTTCCGGCCGCCCCACATAGCGGGGCTCCGCGCCGAGGATTGCCACCAGGTGCGGCCGGAGGAAGCTCCATGCCCCCATGTTCCGGGGCTCCTCCTGGACCCAGGCCACATCCGCCACGCCCCGGTACGGCTCCAGTACCTCCCCCAGGAGATCGGACCGCAGGGGGTAGAGCTGCTCCACCCGCACGATGGCCACGTCCTCCCGCTTCTCCTGCTCCAGCCGTTCCAGAAGGTCGTAGAAGATCTTCCCCGTACAGAGAATGAGCCGGCTGGCCTTATCCGGCCCTGCACCGGTAGCTATCACCTCCCGGAACCCTCCCTCCGCCAGCTCCTCCAGTGGCGAGACGCAGCGCGGGTGGCGCAGGAGGCTTTTGGGGGTGAAGACCACGAGGGGCTTGCGGAAGGGGTGCTTCATCTGCCGCCGCAGGAGGTGGAAGAGCTGCCCCGGGGTGGAGGGGTAGGCCACCTGCATGTTGTTGTCGGCGCAGAGTTGCAGATACCGCTCGATGCGGGCGCTGGAGTGCTCGGCCCCCTGCCCCTCGAAGCCGTGGGGGAGGAAGAGGACGAGGCCGCTCACCCGCTGCCACTTGGACTCGCCGCCGGCAATGAACTGGTCGATGATGACCTGCCCGCCGTTGGCGAAGTCGCCGAACTGGGCCTCCCAGATGACGAGGGACTCGGGAGCCTCCACCGAGTAACCGTACTCGAACCCGAGGACCGCGAACTCGGAGAGCATGCTGTCCCAGGCATGGAATGCGGCCCCTTCCGCCGCCACACCGGCAAGGGGGACGTGGTGTGCGTCCGTTGCCATGTCGTAGAGGAAGGAGTGGCGGTGGCCGAAGGTACCCCGCCGGGAATCCTCGCCGGAGAGGCGGATGGAGACCCCCTCTGCCAGGAGCGTGGCATAGGCGAGGGTCTCGGCGTTCCCCCAATCGATCCCCTCTCCCCCCTCCACCGCCTCCCGCCGTCTGTCCAGGAGCGCCGCCACCTTCGGATGGGGGGTGAAGCCGTCGGGGATGGCAGCAAGCCGGCCGGCCAGGTCCCGCAGGATGTCCGGGGAAACACCGGTTTCGACTGACACGGGGGCATAGTCACGCCGGTACCGCTCCCACTTCCCTTCGAAGCCCCCGGGGACGGGGCCCGGCGGAGCGGCAAGGGCCGCGTCGAGGCGCCGCCCCATGGCTGTTGCCCGGGCGTCGATCTCCTCCCGGCCGATTCCCTCCTCGGCCAGCCGGGAGGCATAGAGTTCGTGGACCGGTGGCCGGTCCTTGATGAGGCTGTACATGGCGGGCTGGGTGAAGTAGGGTTCGTCTCCCTCGTTGTGGCCGTGGCGGCGGTAGCAGATGATCTCCACCACCACGTCGGCGCCGAAGGCCTGCCGGTAGTCCAGGGCAAGCTTGACCACATGGACCGCCGCCTCCGGGTCCTCGCCGTGGACATGGAAGACCGGCGACGCCACCATCTTGGCCACGTCGGTGGCGTAGAGGGACGAACGGGCATCGGCGGGAAGGGTGGTGAAGCCGATCTGGTTGTTGATGACGATGTGAAGGGTGCCGCCGGTCCGGTACCCCTCCAGTTGGGAGAGGTTGAGGGTCTCGGCAACCACCCCCTGGCCGGCGAAGGAGGCGTCGCCGTGGATCAGGACCGGGAGCACCCGCTTGTCGCTCCCCGTCCCGGCGGAGTCCTGGCGGGCCCGGCATTTCCCTTCCACCACCGGGTCCACGGCCTCCAGGTGCGAGGGGTTGAACGCCATGGTGAGGTGGAGGGAGCGCCCCGGGGCCACCTCACGGTCCCTGGAGAACCCCTTGTGGTACTTCACATCGCCGTCCCCCACAATTCCCTCGTTGTCGGCAAACTCGGCAAAGATGTTCTCCAGGGGCTTGCCGAGGATGTTCGCCAGGACGTTCAGCCTCCCCCGGTGGGCCATTCCGAGGATGAGGTCGGTGACGCCGTGCTCTGCGGCCCGTTCGACCACGGCATCGAGGAGCGGAATGAGGCTTTCCCCCCCTTCGAGGGAAAAGCGCTTCTGCCCCGGGAACTTGCGGTGGAGGAACTCCTCGAAGAGGGCCGCCTCCTGGAGCGTGCCGAGGATGCGGAGCTTCTCCTCCCGGGAGAAGGCGGGCCGGTTGCGGACCGGCTCCATCCGCCCCATGAGCCAGCTCCGGACGGCGGGATCCTGGATATGCATGAACTCCACCCCCACGGAGCGGCAGTAGGTCTCCCGCAGGGTATCGAGAATCTCCCGGAGCGTGGCCTCCTTTTTCAGGAAGCGCCGGGGATGGAAGGTTCGGTCAAGATCTTCTTCGCCCAGGTCGTAGCGGTCCAGGGCCAGGAGCGGATGCTCCAGCTTGCAGGGGGAGAGGGGATCGGTGCAGGCCAGCAGGTGCCCCAGGTCCCGGTAGCGGTAAATGAGGGAATCCACCGCCGACTGTTTGGCGGCAAGCTCGGGAGGAATGACTTCCGCGCCGGGAATTCCCCGCCCCAGTTCGTACCCGCTGAAGAAGGCATGCCACTGGGGGGAAACGGCGACGGGATCGTCGCGCCACCGCAGGTAGAGGGATTCTATGAACTCCGGGTCGGCGCCGGGGAGAATGGTCATGGCTGCGTCCTCTCGACGGGATAACGCCGAAAGTATAGCAGAGGGGGGTGGGGTTTCAAATGGAGGGGATTGCCGTGGCGGGCGGGGAAATCAGAGCGAGAAATAGAATGCCGCTCCCTCGCCGGGCTTTCCTTCAGCCCAGAGATTTCCCCCGTGATGGTTGATGATGCGCCGTACCGTGGCGAGGCCGATGCCGGAGCCCTCGTATTCAGCGGCGCTGTGAAGCCGCTGGAACGGCGCGAAGAGCTTGTCGGCGTAAGCCATGTCGAACCCGGCGCCGTTGTCCCGGACAAAACAGGCTTCACTTCCTTCAACCTCCACCGTCCCGAACTCGATGACGGCAACATTCCTTTTGGCGGTGAACTTCCAGGCGTTGCCGAGGAGGTTTTCCAGCACGTTCCGCAGGAGGTGCGGGTCTCCCTCGACCATGACATTCTCCTGAATGCGAAAGGTTGCCTGACGCTCCCCTCCCGATGACCTGAGGCCATCCACGATGTCACGGGCAATGGTTCCGAGATTGACCCGTTCCCGCTTGAGCTCGGTCCTGCCGATACGCGACAGCTCCAGGAGGGAATCGACGATCTCCTTCATCCTCTCGCTGGAACCGTGGATGCGGGACAGCATCTCCCGAACATCTGGCCCGAGCTTGTCGCCGTGGTCTTCAAGGAGAACACCGCTGTAACCGCTGATATGGCGCAATGGCGCGCGGAGATCGTGGGACACCGTGTAGCTGAAGGATTCAAGCTCGGCTATGAGCCCCCCGATCTCCCCTTCGAGCCCCTTTGCCACCCGGGTGGGATAGTGGTAGACGGAGACCGCCAGGCCGAAACCAACAACGGCGAAAAAGAGAAAAACGGCAACGGTGGAGAGGATCAGCCGGTCCGACGCCGTTTCGATGACAACGGTCCCGATGGTTTGCCGGTTGAAGACGATGGGAGCCTCGCTGCTGAGGGCCAAGGGTCTGAAAATCGGCATTCCGTGGGCTTCAACACGATCGAACATCGTCAGCGCTTTTCCCGATTCATCGAGAATCCTTACATGCATGATGTTTTTCTGGGGGAGGAAATCGTCAAGGACAGCGGCATACTTCTGGTTCTGGAACTTCCAGAGGGTGACATCCTCGCGGGCCATTTTCCCGAGCCGCTCCGCCAGTTCCCCGGCGTGGCACGTCGCGGTATTCATCTGTACTTCGGCTGCCAGAATGGCATAGACCGCCGGAAAGCCGATGCCGATGAGGAGCGCGATCGCCAGGGCGAGGGGGTAGAGCCGGTTCGCCATCTGCTTTGCTATCGCTATATGTCCCCGCTTGCCTCCCCTCATCCTCACCTCATTCCGGCAGATAGCCATGCATTTTCAGTATTTTTCTTCCCCTGCCGGAAAAAACGAATCGAAGAAACGACGTGCCGGTCCGAGAAAGCGTTCCCGGACGATGGACAAAGGCAAGGGTCTTGGACAGGGGGTATCTCCCGCTGCGCACATTGTTGTCATGGGGTTCGACCCCGTTCAGACTCAACATCTTCACGGGAAGCTTTTCCGCCACAACGGCCCCCCGATCGGTAATGCCGAGAACGTCCCGCGACCGCGCAAGGGCCTGATTCATCTCCTGGTCGGTGTAAAAGGTTGCCCAGAATTTTTTGTCGCGACTGGCATCATAGGCTTCCCCGAACCCCGGGATTTTTCCCCGCAACACGGCTATGCCGCTGTCCCGGGGCTCCCTGGTCAGGACCACGATCGTACGGCCGTTCTTCCACCGGTTCTTCTGACCGCGGTAGATCGCAACGATATCCGCGGAGCTCAGGTCCCGGTCGGGAACCGAAGGAGATACGGCAAAGACGATCGCTGTACGGGCAAACGGTTTGAATACGAGCCCCTTTTCAGCTTCGTCGGTCAGGAGGGGGCGGGAAACCATACCGATCTCCACCGCTCCGTCAGCAACGGCCGTGACTCCGCCGGCAGAACCGACGCTGGGGGGAACCCGCACCTCCATGCCAGGATGGAAACGCTGGAATTCCTCGGCAAGAATGCGGACGATGGGGATGCACGTACCGGAACCGGCCACCACAATCGGCGGGTCTTGTGCCCATGAGGACGTAACGGCCGACATCATCACCGCGACAAAAAATGTCAGCACCATCCGTTCCATCCGCTCCATCCATCATCCCCCTGAACAACACTGACCGCCATGGTGCGCGGAACAGTGCTGGCGTCAAACTTTTGAAAACAAAAACAAATTAAATTTCATTCAAATTTCTTGCCAACTTTCCTGAGAAGAATCGAGTTGGTCACAACCGACACCGACGAGAAGGCCATGGCAAGCCCGGCGTACTCGGGCTTAAGGGTGATGCCGAGGGGATAGTAGAGAACCCCCGCGGCTACGGGAATGCCGAGGATATTATAGAAGAGCGCCCAGAACAGGTTCTGTTTCACCTTGGCGAGGGTGGCCCGACCAAGCCGGATGGCCCGCACCACATCCATGAGATCGTCCCGGACAAGTATCACGTCGCCGGTCTCCTTGGCAACATCGGTGCCGCCGCCGATGGCGATCCCCACGTCGGCCCGGGCCAGGGCCGGAGCGTCGTTGATGCCGTCCCCCACCATGGCCGTGAAAAGCCCCTTCGCCTGGTACTCCTTCACCACTTCCTGCTTGCGGCCCGGAAGGACCTCCGCCTCGAAGCCGTCGACCCCTGCCTCTTGGGCAACGGCAGCGGCCACGGCCCGGTGGTCGCCGGTAATCATGAAGGTGGCGATTCCCATGGCTTTCATGGCCGCCACGGCCGCGGCCGAACCCTCCTTGAGCCGGTCGGCCAGGGCAGCGACCCCCACAGGGCGCCCCCCTGCAGCCACGAAGACCAGGGATTTCCCCTCCCCCCCCAACCGCGCCGCATCGGCCACCAGTGGTGCGGTGACGATTCCCGCCTCCTCCAGGAAGCGGGCGTTCCCGGCCATGACCGGCTCTCCGGCCACGGTGCAGACAACGCCCCCCCCTTCGATTTCCCGGTAGTCGGCCGTCTCCGCCGGCATCACGCCCCGTTCCGCCGCACCGGCCACGGCAGCCTGTGCCAGGGGGTGGGTGGAGCGGGACTCGGCTGCGGCAAGGAGCGTCAGGAGCCGCTCCTCCGTCTCCCCCAGCACCGGCACGAGGTCGGTGAGGGCCGGCTCCCCCCGGGTAAGGGTACCGGTCTTGTCGAGAAGGATCGCCTGGACCCGGGAGATGTTCTCCAGTACCGACCCCCGCTTCACGAGGATCCCCCGATTGAGCCCCACGCCGCTCCCCACCATGATGGCGGTGGGGGTGGCAAGCCCCATGGCGCAGGGGCAGGCGATGACCACCACGGCGATGGCCAGCTTGAAGGCGAAGAGGAACTCCTGGTGGAGCCCCCAGTACCAGACCGCGAAGGTGATGACGGCCAGGGCGATGACCACCGGCACAAAGACGCCGGAAACCCGGTCGGCAAAGCGCTGGATGGGGGCCTTGTCAGCCTGGGCCTCGCGCACCATCCGGACGATCTGGGAGAGGAGCGTTTCCTCGCCAATGCGGGTCGCTCGGACCGTGAGGACGCCGCTTCTGTTCACCGTGGCGCCGGTGACCGGATTCCCCGGCTTTTTCGTCACCGGCACCGACTCGCCGGTGACCATGGACTCGTCCACGGTGGAGCTCCCCTCAACCACCTCCCCGTCCACGGGAAGGGCCTCGCCCGGGAAGACCCGCACCAGGTCCCCCACCCGGACCGCGGAGGCGGGCACCTCCCGCTCCCCCTCCGGGGTCACGAGCCGCGCCTTGTCGGCCTGGAGCCGCAGAAGCTTCTTCAGGGCCTCTCCCGCCTTGCCCCGGGCCCGGGCCTCCAGGTACTTGCCGAGCCGGATGAAGGCGATGAGCATGGCCGAGGTCTCGAAGAATACATGGCCCCCGTGCTCCCCGAAGGCGCCGAAGAAAGCGAAGAGGGAGTAGAAGTAGGCGGCGGAGGTTCCCAGCGCCACCAGAACATCCATGTTGGCGCTTTTGTTTTTCAGGGCGAACCAGCTCCCCCGGTAGAAGGTGAGCCCCGCCGAGAACTGGACGATGGTGGCCAGCACCAGGTTCATCCACCCCACGGCCCGGTTGTCGTGCTGGGCCATGGTGAGCATGATGGGGAGCGAGAGAACGGCACTCAGGATGAACCAGTTCCGCTGGGAGAGGAGCTCCGACGCGGCTTCCGCCCCCCCCCGCTCCGGCTCCACCGGGGTGTACCCGGCCTCCGTCACCAGGGCGAAGATGTCGGCCTGGCCGAGGCGGGCCGGATCGAACCGGACCAGGGCCTCCTCCTGAGCCAGGTTCACCACGGCGGCGGTCACGGCAGGGTTGGAGAGGAGCTTCTTCTCTAGGTTCGCCACGCAGGAGGCGCAGTGGAGCCCCCGGACCCCGAAGCGGAGCTCCCCTGCCACCGCGGCCCGACGCGTCCCGTACCCCAACTCCTTCACCCGTGCTTCGATGACGTCTTCCGAGGTCTTCTCCTCGTCGTACTCCGCCGCCATCTCCTCGGTGGCAAAGTTCACCACCGCCATGACGACCCCGTCCATCAGGCCGATCTCCCTCTCGATCCGGGCCGCGCACCCGGCGCAGTGCATCCCGGTTATGCCGAACATCGTCTTACGCATCCCTCTCACCTCCCACCAGATACCCCTTCAGCTCCACGGCGCAGATCTTCACCACCGCCGCCACCGGCACCGCCAGCACCACCCCCCAGAAACCCATGAGCTCCCCCAGGGCCATGAGGGCAAAGACCACCGCCAGGGGGTTCAGGCGCAGGGTTCCCCGCATGAGGAGCGGCTTGATGAGGTTCCCCTCGATAATGACGTTGATGACGAAGTAGGCGGCGCAGACCTTGGGAATGATCATGAGGTCCCCGGTCTCGGCATACCCCATGAGAGCCGGGGGGATCACCGCCACCATCACTCCCACGTAGGGGACCACCGACGCGAACCCGGCCACGAAGCCGTTCAGGAGCGGAAACTCGATCCCGAGGAGGTAGAGGGCCAGGGCCGACAGGATCCCCACCAGGAGGCAATCGAAGAACTGGGCCATGACGAACCGCTCCAGGGACTCCTTGATCCGCCTCCCCACCTCCCGGAAGGAGTGGCGCTCCCGGGGGGGGACGAAGCGGAGGGTCAGGTCCTTGAAGAACTGCTTGGAGGAAAGCATGAAGAAGACGAGGATCGGCGCCAGGACCAGGTTGAACAGTCCGAAGAGGGCCGCCTTCAACTCCTGGTATCCCTTGCCCGACACGTCCAGGGCCAGTTTTTTCAGGGAATCCTGGGCACTGGCGATGAGCCATGTCCCCTCGTCGCTGCCGTAATAGGGGGAAAGCCGTGCCTTCCACACCTCCATGACCCTCTCCAGGTTCTGTACGTAGCGGGGGACTGCCCGGGGAAACGCTTCCAGCTGATGGTTCAGGTACGGGATAAGCGCAAAGAGCGAAAAGAACACCATCACCGCGATGCAGAGGTAGAGGATGGCGATGGCGGGGATACGGCCGAGCCCCTTGCGCTCCAGGTACTTCATGAAGGGGTTCAGCAGGTAGGCGATGACGAGGGAAGTGAGGATTGCCGAAAGACTGTGACGGGCCACGTGGCCCGCCAGGAGCACCACCCCGAGGGTGGCGGCCAGAAACCAGGCGATATGGGCCGCGTCCCGGGGGCGCACCTTACGCCCCTCCCGAAAGATCGCCGCGCCGCACGTGGTCCGCGACGATCCTGACCGCAGCGGCGATGGGGATGGCGAGCAGGATTCCCCAGAACCCCATGAGCTCTCCGAAGAGCATGACGACCATAATCGTCACGAGGGGGTTGAGGTCCATGGACTCCTTGAACACCAGAGGCTTCACCACGTATCCCTCAAGGAAGTAGATCACCGCGAAGGACCCGATGACCTTCAGGAGCACGAAACCGCTCTGGAACTGGACATAGGCGAAGAACAACGGAGGAAGCGTCGCCAGGATCACCCCGATGAAGGGAAGAACCGAGGCGAGGCCCGCGAAGATGCCGTTCAGGAAGGGATAGTCGATACCGAGGATGAAGAGGGCGATGATGGAAAGGATTGCCACGATGGCCGAAACGATGAGCTGCCCCCGGATGTAGCCGCCGACGCTGGCGTTGATCTCCCGCCCCAGGGTAAGGACCGCTTCGCGCCGGGAACGGGGAAGCCACGTGATGATCCCGGTCTTGATCTCATTCTTGTACCAGAGCATGAAGAAGATGAGAATGGGGGCCAGGACCAGGTTGAACAGGTTGAAGACAAAACCCGTGGCTGCCTCATAGACGCCGGCGCCCAGGCGTGCCGCCATCTTGTCGATCTGGCCGGTTGCCGTCTCGAAGAGCCAGCGCCACTCATCGTCGGCACCGGCGGGAAGAGCCTGCATCTTCCAGGAGAGGACGATCGCCTTCCCCTTCTGGAGGTAGGCGGGAAGTCCCTTGAGGAACGCCTCCCAGCGGATGCTGGCAAAGGGGACAATGAAGGCGACAAAGAAGAGCGAGAGGACCGTGAGGACCAGGTAGAGGGCGACGATCCCCCAACTGCGGCGAAGGCCCCGCCGCTCCAGGAGGACCACGGCCGGATCGAGGAGATAGGCGAGGACAAAGGAGAGGAGAAAGCAGGAAAGGGTGTGGCTGACGGCATAGCCCGCGGCTATCACGGCCGCGGCCGCAAGGAACCACATGATCCCCCTCTGCGCGGCCGGTGCTCTCTCTCCCATGGTTGTCCCCGTTCCCTTGATGCCGCCATCGCTGGCCGGCAGGCTCTTAGAATTCCTCTTCAGCTCCGAAGAGATCATGCTCTTCGAGCCAGCGCCTGATCCGCTCGGAGATGATCTCCTCCTTCATGGCCATGAAGCGGTCGAACTCCTCGGGATAGAAGGAGAGGATCTCGTCCAGTTTCCCGAAGGGCTTCTTCCCCTCGAAGGCCCGTTCGAGCATCCGCTTCAAGGCCTCATTTTCGACCCCGCGGATGAACTCGTGGAGCAGCAGGCGCTCCTGATCGTAATCGAACGCGGGAATCTGGATGAAACGCTCGCCGCTCGCCTCCAGGTCGCGCCAGAACTCCTCGTCCTCGTAGTCGGCAGGGACGGCGAATATCTCCCCCGTCTCCCGGTCGAGGAAGTACATGATCCCTTCGTCCGGATTGTCAAAGGCCTCCAGGAGATCGTCCCAGACTATCTCCACATCACGCATGAACCCCATGGCTAACCCGTCTTCCTCTCTCTATCTTTACCTTTGCAGGCCTTTTGTTCTATAGTGCCGCCATGCGCGCTATCTTCATCGCCGATGCCCATCTGCGGCACGAGGGAGACGAAAACTACCGGCTCCTCGTGGAATTTCTGACAGAACTCCGGGGAACCGTCGACACCCTCTTCATCCTCGGCGATCTCTTCGAATTCTGGATCGGCTACGAAACGGTCCCCTTCGCCCACTACCTTCCGATTCTGAAAAAGCTCCAGGAACTGGCGGAAAACGGCACGGAAATCGTCTACCTGGAGGGAAACCACGACTTCCACATGGGGCCGTTCTTCACCAAGACCCTCGGCGCCCGGGTCCATCCCGGCCCGGCCCTCGTCACCATCGAGGGAAAGCAGGTCTATCTCTGCCACGGCGACGAGGTGAACAGCCGGGATTACTCCTACCGGCTCCTCCGCTTCATCCTCCACAGCTCCCTCGTCCGGGCGGCCACCCGTGTCGTTCCCCCCTCGGTCGCCTCCCGTATCGCCGAACGGATGTCCCGCGGCAGCAGGAAGAACCATGGCCGGCGGCAGCACCGCTGGGATTACCCGGCGCTCCTGCGGGAATTCGCCGCCCGGCGCTTCCGCGAGGGGTACGACGTGGTTGTCTCGGGCCACTTCCACATCCCGTTCCTGGACGAAGCCGGCGGAAAGGTTCTCCTCTCCCTGGGGGACTGGCTCACCCACTATACCTACGGGGAGTGGCGGGACGGGGTGGTATCGCTGAGGCGATACCGGGGACCGGGGACCGGGGACCAGTAAAAAACCTTCACGTCACGTCGAGGCCAAAGAGCCTCAAATATTTCCCAACCCGCTCCTCCAGGGTCGGCGCCGCCACCAGGAGGCAGGTTTCGTCGGGGCGATACCCCCGGCAGACCGCGGGGCGCACATCATAGGCGGTACAGAGCCCTGCCTCGCCCAGATGCCGACACCTCTCCCCAACCGGCTTTCCGAGCGTCGTAATATCAGGAGCGGTACAGCAAGTGCCGCACTTCAGACACTCCATGGATCTCCCCTCGACTACCGCCCCTTGGCGAAAAACGCCTCCAGGGCCTGTTCACCCAGATATGACGCCTTGATTTTCCACTTGTCCTGATTGATGACGAGGGCGGCGAGGGCGATCTGCGGATTCTCAACGGGAGCGTAGGCGGCAAACCAGTTGTAGTGCCCCTCGGGATCAGTGCCGTTGATGGAGCCGGTCTTGGCGGCTATGTTGACATTGGCGATCCGGGGACGTCCATGGTTGTCGTGGAAGGCTCGGCGGGAAGTGCCGCTGGTGACGGTGGTGGAGAGCATTCGCGTGAGCTGGGCAGTCACTTCGGGAGCAGCGATGGAGCGGATGGTCCGGGGCTGATGCGTGTAGGTCACCTTGTTTCCGGTGTTCCTGATCTCCTCCACGAGGGAGGGGGCGAGCATGGTGCCGCCGTTGGCGATGGCTGCCATCATGACTGCCACATGAATGGGAGAAATCTTCACTTCCCGGCCGAGGCCGGCACCCATGAGGCGCAGATCGTTGTCGGTCCGGGGGTACTCGGCCCGGCTCGGCTGGACCGGGGTCCCGGGGAGGAGGTAGTGGTTGAAACCGTAGCGCTCGGCGCAGCGCAGCACCGACTCCCTCCCGGCGATGTCGCAGGCGACCCGGCCGAAGACCGGGTTGACCGATTTCCCCATGGCGGTCGTCAGGTCCATCTCCTGGGCGCCCCGCTTCGGGAGGGAACTCCAGTAGCGGGCACTCTCCGAATAGAGCCCTCCCCGGAAGGGGATGACCGTATCGGGGGTTACCTTCCCCTGTTCCAGGGCCGCCGTGGCGGTGATGATCTTGAAGAGGGAGGCCATGGGGTAGACCCCGTAAAAGGCCCGCTCCTCCCACTCGGGAGAGACGGACGAGTGGGAAACCATGGCCAGGACCTTGCCGCTCTTGGGTTCGATGGCAACAAAGACCCCGTAGGGAACATCGAACTGGGTCATGACCTCCCTGACCCTCTCCTGAATCGTACTGTCGATGGCAAAGACCACTCTCCCCCCTTCGGGAACGGGAGCAACGAGGCGGTCGCCTTCAAGCCGGGCCAGGGGAAAGAGGCCGGCACCGAGACGGAAGGAGCTGTAAATATCCAGATCGCGGGGAAGCTTCCCGGCAGGTTGCGCCTCCTTCTGATCGCTGGAAACGGCCGTTCGCCCCGAAAGCACGGAAGAAAACACCGGATAGGCGGCAATAAGGGCCGCCAGCACGGGAAGGAGGACCCGAAGACTTTTTTTCCGGGGCTTCGATTCTTCGAGCCTCTTGCTTTCGAGTCTTTTGAAGGAGTTGCGGGGAGGGTCTTTCCGGCGCCCGGTGAGGGCGGAAAATGAAAAACGGCGCTTTCTCGTCAGATGTTTAAAATCTTGCATATATGGAAAAGGGTCCGGCTACCCGAAACAGGCGTGAATACATGGAATTCGTGGCGGTTACATTGCCGTCACTATATGCAAAACCCCTCCCTTTGTCAACGACGGCCCCCGTTACCAGCCTCTCATGAATCACGCCTCGACAGAGGTTCACCCGACGACGGCACACGCTCCGCCAGATCCCGGAAACTTAGATCACCCAGGGCGCTCCGAACCGCCGCCTCGATGGCTTCCCAGAGTTCGTCCACGACGGCATGGTCCTCCCCTCCCAGCTGGCCGGGCAGCCCGACTCCCTGATTCCTCAGGGAGGAGAGCACCTCCCCGGCCCTGATGTGCTCCAGGTCCCGGGCCGGTAGGTAGAGGGGATCATCGCCGCACCCCGCCGCCAGGACCCCTTCGTCTTCCAGACATTCGAGGAGCTCCCTCACGGAACGCTCGGGCACATCGAGGTGCTCGGCAAGCCCGGTAACACTCCAGGCCGGGCGATCATTATGGAACGCCAGGGAAATCTCGTAGATGACGACCAAGGCCAAGCGTTCCCGGGCCGCGCTGCTGATGGCGGGGGTGCGCACTTCGCGCCGGAAGGTCCTCAGATGCTGATGGGCGTAAACCACTTCCCCCCCCAGGAGAACAATGACCCAGCTGGCGTACAGCCAGACCATGAAGACCGGCAGCACCGCCAGTGTCCCGTAGATGGCGTTGTACTTTGCCACCCCCACCTGAAAGTGGATGTACCCCCACTGGGCGCCCTGCCAGATCGTACCGGCGATAATCCCTCCCACAAGGGCCGAGCGGAAGCGGACTTTGGTGTTGGGGATGAACATGTAGAGAAAGACGAGGGCAATCCAGATGCTGAGGTAGGGGACCAGGCGAAAAAGGGCCAGCAGCGCGTCGCCGAGATACGTGTATCCCATGATCCACTGGGCGAACGCCTGGCTTTCAATGGTGGTGGTCGTGCTCACCGCGGCAAAAAGGAGGATCGGGCCGCTCACCAGCACGCTCAGGTAATCACTGAACTTGCGGTAGAGGGTACGGGTTTCCCGGACCCCCCAGATGGTGTTGAAGGCCTCCTCGACGTTGCCGAGGAGCGTCACGACCGTGACAAAGAGGGCCGCAAGGCCGATGGCGCCGAGGGACCCGACCTTGGTGTTGTTGATGTAGGTGACGATCTTGTCGACAATCTCGTGGGAGCCGGCTGCCACTTGGTCGAGGATAAACGGTTCCAGGGTATTCTGGACTCCAAACCCCTTCAATACTGCGAAAGCGAGGGCAAAGAACGGGACGATGGAGAGGAGGGTGGAGAAGGCCAGGGCTGAAGCCCGGATGAGGCACTGGTCGTCCAGAAAGTCCTTGACCACCAGGGCGCCGATCTGCAGACACCGCAGCAGGCGCCCCTTCACCGGGCCAAAGGAGTCAGGCTCCATCTCCCAGAGGGCATGGGTGAAAAACCCTATGATCCTGTCCACCGCAGATTCTCTTTGCGCCATGGCTCCCGCACCGGCCGGCCCTGCTTACGAAAAAGCCCACGCGAGGTGGGCTTTTTCGTGCATAAACAGGAGGCTGCTACATCTGTCCGTACTTTTCTTTTTCCCGATCCATCGCTTCCTTGCCGGCCTCGATGGCGGAGGTGATGATCGACTTCTTCTCGGCGATCAGGTCCTTGGTCTCCTCATAGGTGTCCTTGATCTTGCCCTGGGCCTCCTTGGTGAAGCCCTTGATCTTGTCGATCGCATCATCGGTCAGATCCATGATGTTTTCCCGCATCTCCTTGCCGGTCTTCGGAGCAAGCAGGAGCCCCAGCCCCGCGCCGACCGCCGTGCCGGCCAGGAAGGAGAGGAACACCGTTCCGACGCTTATCCCTTTTTCTTCGTCTGCCATGTCATTACCCCCTTTTCGTGATGAGTCGTTGAGCAAGAAATTTGCCTGCCGCCCTGGCGCCAGTTATCCAGACCGACGAGGTTGCCGCAGCATGGGCCACCGAACTGACCACGGTGTTGATGGTGCGGAGGTTGCGGCCCGTGTCGCCGACCGCCTCCATGAAGGTCTGGACATCCTCGCGCTTCTCGGCGATCCCCTCGGTCACCGTACGCAGTTCGGTGAGGGTCCGCTCAAGCTCCAGGAGCACCGGCTTCAGTTCGCCGCCGGTACGGCTCACGAAGACGCGCAGGTCTGCCGCGGCCTTCCGAATCTCGATCAGAGTCGGGATAATGAAAGCCACCAGTACCACCAGGGCGAGGGCAATCACCACCACGGCTATTGCGGTCACAGTCATGCGGTCGATTCCTCCAGGAACGGAAAGTAGTGTAAGTATAGAAGAGGAGCGGGATAATGCAAGCGTACCGTTAAGGCCGGAAGCGGGGCCACTATACCCTATCCCCGTCGGCGTTTGCAAACGAAATGCTCAGGATTGGCGCGGAGTTTCACCTCCAGTGCCGGGGAAATTTTCATTTGACAAACCTCGGGGGCTTCCGTATTCTTTCTGGAAAATTAAATAGAAACGCATTCTTATCAAGAGTGGTGGAGGGAAAGGCCCTGCGAAGCCACAGCAACCGGTCTTCCGGGTCGCATTCGAGCACGAAGGCGAACCGGAAGGTGACAGGTGCTAAATCCTGCCGGGAGGCAAAGATGAGAACGGCGCTTGACGATAGCCACAACTGTCAACAAAGCCCCTTCTCGCCACCGCGGGAAGGGGCTTTTGTTTCCGAACCATTTATTCAGGATTGACGCATGTCCGTCGGCATCGTACAGGAACAATCAGTAACCTTCGACACGGAACTCCGGCTGGAGAGCGGCCGCATCCTCGGCCCCATCACCCTCGCCTACGAGACCTATGGCGAGCTGAACGCCGACCGCTCCAACGCGATCCTGGTGGCCCACGCCTGGACCGGCAACGCCCATCTGGCGGGGAAAAACAGCGAGGAGGACACGAAGCCGGGATGGTGGGACGCCATCGTCGGCCCCGGCCGGCTCTTGGACACCGACCGGTGCTTCGTCATCTGCTCCAACGTCATCGGCTCCTGCTACGGCTCCACCGGCCCCGCCTCCATCAACCCGAAAACCGGCAAGCGCTATAACCTCACCTTTCCCGTCATCACCGTCCGCGACATGGTCAGGGCCCAGGCCCTCCTCCTCGACCACCTGGGGATCGACCGGCTCCTCACCGTCCTCGGCGGGAGCATGGGGGGGATGCAGGCACTGGAGTGGGCCACCCAGTTCCCGGACAGGATCCGCTCCGCCATCGCCCTGGCCACCACGAGCCGCCCGTCCCCCCAAGCCATTTCCCTGAACGCCGTGGCCCGCTGGGCCATCTTCAACGACCCCACCTGGAAGAAGGGTGAATACCGGAAGAACCCCAAGGACGGCCTGGCCCTGGCCCGGGGGATCGGCCACATCACCTTTCTCTCCGACGAGTCCATGTGGCAGAAATTCGGCCGCCGCTTCAACGCCCGGGACGGCCTCTTCGACTTCTTCGGCCAGTTCGAGGTGGAGCGCTACCTCTCCTACAACGGCTACAACTTCGTGGACCGCTTCGACACCAACTCCTTCCTCTACCTGGCCAAGGCCCTGGACCTCTACGACACGGCCTGGGGGTACGAGTCACTGGAGGAGGCGTTTTCCCGGGTAAAGGCGCCGATCCAGTTCTTCGCCTTCACCTCCGACTGGCTCTACCCCCCCTACCAGACCGAGGAGATGGCGACCATCCTTCGCTCCCTCGGCAAGCCGGTCGAATACCACCTGATCGAATCGGCCTACGGCCACGACGCCTTCCTCCTGGAACACGAGACCTTCGCGCCGATGGTGCGGGAATTCCTCGACAAGGTGGAACGTTCGGAGTAGCCTCGGCTGAACATTGCGTTGCAGTGATGCACTGCCGGGAGGTGAACGATGGCGAGGAAAATCTTCATAGCGGCCACGGGACAGAACTGCGGCAAGACCACCACCAGCCTCTCGCTGCTCCACCTGGCCCGGAAGAAATACGGCAGGGTCGGCTTCATGAAACCCCTGGGTCCCAAGCCGGCGACGCTGCGCGGGGTCCCCATGGACAAGGACGCGGCCCTCATGGCCCAGGTCTTCGGCCTGACAAAAGACCTGCGCTGGATGTCGCCGGTGGTGGTCTACCCCGACACCAGCCGGAAGGTCATCGACGGCGAGATCTCCCCCGACGGACTCCGGGAGCGGATCCTGGAAGCCCATGCCGAGTTGGAGAAGCAGTGCGACTTCATCATCATCGAAGGGTCGGGGCATCCGGGAGTCGGCTCCGTCATGAAGCTCTCCAACGCCCGTATCGCCCGGATGCTCGATGCGCCGGTGCTCATGGTGACCGGCGGCGGCGTGGGGAACGTGGTGGACGCGGTCTCCGTGGACCTGGCCCTCTTCGAGAAGGAGGGTGCCCAGGTCCGGGCCATCCTGGCCAACAAGCTGGTCCCCCACAAGCGTGAACATATCCTCGACTACCTGCAGCGGGCCTTCGCCGACGAACCCTTCCCCGTCATCGGCGGCTTCGACTACCAGCCGGTCCTGGCCAACCCGACGCTGGACCGGGTCTCGAAGCTCCTGGACCTCCCCCTCCACGGCAACCGGCGCGACCGGAACCGGATCATCCACAACGTGCAGATCGGCGCCGCCTCTACCCAGCGGGTGGCGGAACTGCTGCGGGACTCCACCCTCCTCATCGTCACCAGCAGCCGCGACGAACTCCTCGTGACCCTGGCCAACCTCTACCAGATGCCCGAATACCGCTCCAAGCTCGTGGGGCTCGTCATCCCGGGGATCATCCCGGTCAGCACCATCACCCAGCAGATCCTGGAGCGGAGCAAAATCCCCTTCCTCCGCAACTACACCCACACCACTGCCGAGCTGTACCACCTCATCACCGAGGATGTCTCGAAGATCACCGCCGAAGACACCGAAAAGCTCGCCCTCATCAGGAGCCTGGCCGAAACCCGCCTCGATTTCGACCGGCTCGATGCGCTCTTCGGGCCGGCCCCACGTGATCCAGACCGTCCTCGCACTCCCTGACATTCAAATGCGTTTGAAACACTGAGCAACTGAGCAACGGAGTAAAATTTGAGGGGAAATTCCGTCGAAATCCGAGTACTACGCGTAACAGAGTTAAGCAGAATCTATAGCTAACCAACTGATTTCTCAGTTGCTCCGTTGCTCAGTGTTATTACAGCTGCCGTGTTTGAATAAACGACTCGAACGCCTCCCGGAGCGGCTCCCCCTCCCCTTCGCCGATGGCGTAAGAGGCACGGAGGACCGTCTTCCCCGTGCCGGTCAGGCGGGCGATGTCGATGGGGGTGGCAGCCACCACCAGGTCGCAGGGGACCGCCTCCATGGTGCGGGCCAGGTCCGCCACCTGGGCGGTGCTATACCCCATGGCCGGGAGGACCGGGCCGATGTGGGGCCAGGCGCCATAGACCTCCCGCAGCGACCCCTGGGCCCAGGGGCGCGGGTCCACCACCTCGGCGGCGCCGTGCTGGCGGGCCGCGGCGAGCCCGGCGCCCGAGGGCATGGAGCCGTGGGTGATGGTTGGCCCGTCCTCGATGACCAGCACCCGCTTCCCCCTGATCCGCTCCCCTTCGACCACGGTGATGACCGATGCCGTCCGCACCAGCAAGGCCGACGGGTTCGCGCTCCGCACCGCCGCCGCCACCGCCTCGATGGCCGCCGGCTCGGCGGCATTCACCTTGTTCATGACCACCACTGATGCCCGGCGCAGGTTCACTTCCCCTGGGTACCAGGAAGTCTCGTGGCCCGGCCGCAGCGGGTCCACCACTACGATCTCCAGGTCGGGCCGGAAGAAGGGGAGGTCGTTGTTGCCGCCGTCCCAGATGATGAGCTTCGCCTCCCTCTCCGCCCGCCGGAGGATGCGCCGGTAGTCCACCCCCGCGTAGACGATAGCCCCGTGGTCCAGGAGGTGCTCATACTCCTCCCGCTCCTCGATGGTGCACCGGAAGCGGTCCAGGTCCGCCAGCCCCTCCAGCCGCTCCACCGCCTGGGCCGCCAGGTCGCCGTAGGGCATGGGATGCCGGACCACCACGGGGCGGACCCCCCTCTCCCGCAGGATGTCGCAGAAGTAGCGGACCACCTGGCTCTTGCCGCAGCCGGTCCGTACCGCGCAGACCGACACCACGGGGAGCCGGCTTCTGAGCATGGTGGCGTCCGGCCCCATGAGGAGGAAATCGGCGCCCAAGGCCAGGACCCGGGATGCGATGTGCATGAGCCGCTCGTGGGAGACGTCGCTGTAGGCGAAGACCACCTGCTCCGCCCTGAGGCGGCGGATGAGTTCCCCCAACTCCTCCTCGGGAAAGATGGGTATCCCGTGGGGATAGAGTTTGCCGGCCAGTTCCGCCGGATAGCGCCGTTTGCTGATATAGGGGATCTGGGCCGCGGTGAACGCCACGACCCGGAAGACGGGGTTGTCCCGGAAGGAGCAGTTGAAGTTGTGGAAGTCCCGCCCGGCTGCCCCCATGATGATGATTCGTTTCCGCTTCATGGCGTCCCTCCGGTTATTTCCGTTCCTGCCGTGCCCGCAACGGCCTGTTCGATCTCGTCCAGATGGCAGATGACCCCCCTCTTCCCGCCTCCGCGGACAAAGCGGAGGACCGCCTCCACCTTCGGCCCCATGGAGCCCGGAGGAAACTGGCCGGCCGTCAGCAATCGCCCTGCCTCGTCCGCATCGAGGTGCTTCAGGAACTCCTCGGCCGCTGTGCCGAAGCCGGTGGCCACCCCCGGCACGTCGGTGGCAATAACCAGAATATCCACCCCCACTTCAAGGCAAAGGCACGCGCTTGCCAGATCCTTGTCGATCACCGCATCGATGCCGTGGAAGGCGCGCCCCTCCCTGGTCACCGGAATCCCGCCTCCGCCGCAGCAGACCACGATGAAATCCATCTCCACGAGGCGTCTGATCTCTTCCTTTTCAACCACGGTCAGGGGTTCCGGCGATGCCACCACCCTGCGGTACCCCTTGGGGGTGCCCGCCATGGGCCACGGGAACCGCGCGGCCTCCTCAGCCGTGTAGCAGGGACCAATGGGCTTGGTGGGGGTGCGGAATGCGGGATCATCCTCCGCCACCTGCACGTAGCTGATGAGGCTCACCAGAAACCGTTTTTCCCCGCCGAGGGCCAGAAGCTCGCTTTCCAGGCTCGATTCGATCATGTAGCCGATCTGTCCCTGGGTCTGGGCCACCAGGATCTCCAGAGGCATGGCCGGCACCTCTGGGCAGCTTTCCTGCTGCATCAGAAGGTTTCCCACCTGGGGGCCGTTGCCGTGGGTGATGATAATCCGGTAGCGGTCCGCTAGGCGCGCGATCTGCTCCATGGGGCGCCTCAGGTTGGCGAACTGCTCCGCGCAGGTCCCCCGCTCCCCCTGGCGGATCAGGGCATTGCCGCCGAGGGCGATCAGGAGGATGGGGCGGTTCACGTTACGGGTCATGGGTGCTCTCCCCGGTGTGAATTCATGAGAGTCTCTGCAATGGTACCACAGAGATGGCCCCGATGCAGGCGGCGGCATTGACAAGGGGGGGTTCGGGGGATTTACTGTGTTTATGCTCTTGAGGCAATCGGAATAACACAGAGCAACTGAGCAACAGAGAAATCTGTACATTAATCGGCATGACTTGAGAAATGTGATTCAGAACCACAATACCTTTTTCAGATCTACTCAGTTGCTCTGTTGCCCTGTGTTTCATAGATTTTTTATGGTGAGGTGCAACCCATGCCACCCTTCCCGACGTATATCCCCCCCGATTTCACCCGCCCCGGCCTGGCCGCCGCCCCCCCGGCCCGCACGGAGAAGGCGCCCCGCGACGGCGTGCTCCCCGCAGGCTTCCACGCCACGTCCAACCACCCGGAGTATGTCCACCTGGGGGGCGGGAGGTGGCTCCTGGCCGTCGAGAGCAGAATGGATGCGGTTCTCGTTCTTGAGGATGAGAGAGTGAGGGTGGTGGAGCCCCGCTTGGTGCGGGAGGGGGAAAGGGTCGTCATGGGGCGCGCGGAGAACGGCGAGGATGGCATCTACGTGCACACCACGGGATTCGAACCGACGGCGGATGCCTCATCGGGCGACAAGTTCGGCTTCCGGAGCCGCGGCACCTGGGAGACCCCCTTTTCCCGCTCCTACGACGAACTGTACGACATCCTGCGCCACGACCGCGACAACGGCCACATTGTCTGGGTCCTGGGACCCGCCGTGGCGTTCGACCGGGACAGCCGCGACGCCATGGCCAGCCTGATTGGTGCCGGCTACTGCCATGCCCTCCTGGCCGGCAACGCCCTTGCCACCCACGATCTGGAAGCGGGCCTGTTCCACACCGGACTCGGCCAGGACATCTACACCCAGGCACTGGTCCCCCGGGGGCACTACAATCACCTGGACGCCATCAACGAAGTCCTGCGCCACGGCTCCCTGGAGAGGGCCGTCACCGAACTGGGGATCGGGGACGGGATCATCCGGACCTGCCTGGAACGCCGGGTGCCAGTGGTCCTGGCCGGCTCCATCCGCGACGACGGGCCGCTCCCCGAGGTCATCACCGACTCCGGCCGGGCCCAGGACGCCATGCGGGTCCACGCCCGCCGCGCCACCACCGTCATTGCCCTTGCCACCCAGCTCCACGCCATCGCCGTCGGGAACATGACGCCGGGCTACCGGGTCATGGACGACGGCACGGTGCGGCCGGTCTATTTCTATGTCGTCGACATGTCCGAATTCATCGCCGACAAGCTGGCCAACCGGGGCTCCGCCCAGGCCCGGGCCATTCTGACCAACGCCCAGGACTTCATGGTGAACCTCTGGCACAACCTGCGGGGGTGAGTGCGCCCTACCCTCCATTGGCCGGCAGCTGAAAACAGAACGTGCTCCCTTCCCCCTGGCGGCTTTCGACCGTAGGCCGTGTTGGACATCAGTACTTCCATATTTGTCAATTTTATTACTATTTTTGTCCTGGCTTTACTGGCTTCTCGGGGTCTTGGGCATCCTGTCTCTGACTATTGGATTTTTGGAGGAAGTCAGCGGGGTCAGGGTGGCAAGAGAGGATAAGGCCAGTCGGTCGTCTCATCCCCGACGGCGGGCCGGCCTGCCGCAGAGAGCCCGGAGTTCGTCCTTGGCCCGCTCCAGGACATGCCGCCGGTCGGCGGGAAGGTTCCGCCCGGCCCGGTTGATGTAGAAGGTTAGCATGGACATGGACGAAGCAAAGGGCGACCCCTTGCGGCGATCGCTCTCGTCGGCGGAGCGCTTGAGGGAGCGGGCGATCTCCCGGGGATCGTCCCAGGTGAAGACCCCCGGCTCCAGGTCCAGGGCGTTGCTCGTCTCCGTCACCCGCCGGGACCAGCGGGACGGTTCGTTTTCCTTCGCCATCTCCGTCTCCTCTCCTCCGTTCGCCGGCACTTGCCCTCCTGTCTCAGGGGTTCCGTATGGCGACGCGCCCCGGCGCGGCCCAGTCGTTGTGTCCTCCCGGTATCTCGTGGAAGCGGGCGGACGGGAGGCTGTCGGCCAGGGCCCGGGCATGGGCAGCCGGGATAATGGTGTCATCGCGGGCGGCGAAGATCTCCACCGCTTCCCGGCACCCTTTGAGGGCCGCCACGTTGTCCCACCGGTCCCGTAACATCAGGCCGATGGGGAGGTAGGGGAAATGTCGCCGGGCCACCCGGGCCAGGGTGTCAAAGGGGACGATGAGGACCATCTTCTCCGGCGGGCGTGGCTGGCCTGCCAGTACCGACGCCGGCCCGCTCCCCACCGACTCGGAGACGACGCATACGGGGGTCTTGGGGAAACGCGCCCGTAGCGCACTGTAGGCCTCGACTGCGGCCCCGTTGATTGATTCCATGGAGGGGCTCCCGGCCCTGGAGCCGTAGCCGGGGTATTCGAGGATGTAGACCGAGTCCCGCCCCGAGAAGGAGGAGAGCGCATAGGCCCGGTCACTGGCTTGGCCGCCGTTGCCGTGCAGCATGAGCCAGATATTCTCCGGCGCCGGCACCTCGCGGCTGTAGCCGATGAGCTCTCCGTTGACGCGCCACTCGCCAAGGCCCGGATGGCCGGCATGGTGGGTGGGGTAGTAGAGGAGCCGACGCTGCAGCAGGGTCGCTGCCACGAGCAGGAGGATATAGGCGAGGGCTATGAAGAGAAGGATACGGAGCATGGGGGGTGTTTACCGTATTCAGCATAACGGGCATGGCTTTGACCTGCCGGGTTTTCGGGCAGGTCGTAAGCCTTGTTGGAATCGTCTTCTTTTTATAGGTTACGACTGAACTGACCATTATCCGAAGGTATTTTAGGCAGTAAAACCGTGCCAGTTATCAGAAATTTATGGATGTCACATTGACATCGGTGCCACCGCTTGTATAGTTTATATGCGTGTGAGGTCGTTAGACTGAAATATCGGGGAGCTTCTGTGCTCCCCGACGCATTTCCAGCGCAGAGGAGCAATTCTATGACCCGAAGATTTCACGCTGCGACCTTCATTGTCAGTCGAACCAGTCTTTTCCCGAACCTGCTGCAAGACAAGTCCGTTCGCCCTTGGTTTACAAAGGCAGTACAGGCTCGTCACACAGTGATGTCGAAAACCGTCGAGGAAGCCAGAAAACTACAGTTTGGCGAAAAAGTTGTCCCCGAAAGCGAATTCTTCATTCAGGGCCTTGGCCCGTTATTCCAACACCCTCCAAGAAGTCCTCTGATAAAGGGAATCTACCCGAACTCCGGTCTTATTATCGAACCATTCTGCATCCCAGCAAACTGGCGCATTACCACCGCGAATACTCTTGAAAACATTTCTTTCACTGTGCGGTTGCGAATTCATTTGTATCAGCATGGGGTCTGCACTCCAGCTCTTTATTGTCAGATTACCCATGTGGAGCGGGGCTGGACAGGGGAAGAGTTTGTAGACCTTCTCAGAGGATTTGTTGACGCTAACCATCGTGAGGCTACAGTCTTCAATGTGACCACTAATTGGGACAACTTCAAAGGCACAGCAAATGACATACTAAACCGTGCCATCCACTCAATAGCCAAAGGTGTGTTTCAAGCAGAGCACCGTGATGACGCTTTAATGCGTTGCCGCAGGCTTGAGCCGGATCATCTGCTACTGGATGTTGGAAAGACATCGCCACAACTGAGCTTACCGGAAGACGACGAAGAGATCGCACGTTTGCTCGCACTTACTGCCAACCCCGATCGCCAGGTAACACATGATCGGCAGGAAAAGCTTGGTTTGTTAAAAAAGGACTGGATCGGTGCAAACACGAAGCACTTCCTGTTCTGTGACACTATGCACCCATGGCCGACGCGGAACCCTGCTAAAGGGCGCAAGCGCTTCCGGGGTGCCAGACGTAGTTTGCGGAAGCAAGGCCCCATAGTGTGGCGCATGTTCAAGGCGGTAGAACTGGTTAGATCACACAGGTTATTGGCTCAGGTGCTGACCGAAATGTTTCAGAAAAGCAACCTTGCTATGACACGAGCAAGAAATCTTAGTAAAGACTTTCTTAAAAATATGATCAAGACCACGTTCTATGACGATCGACTCTTTACCCTCGCGCTTGATATCCCGTCTGTGCAGACGAGTATCTATGGAAGAGACAAGGCTATTCTTAATTACCTTGCTAACATCATGTCTCTCAAGGAGTCGGAAGTTGCGATGGAAGCCGAAGCTGCAAAATTCGAAGGTAAGGTCAAAGACTGGAAACCCACAATTCTGTGCTTGACCGATCTTTTAAAACTACTCAAGTAGCCTCTCTAACCACATGAGGAAAAGGGTGCCGTTCTTGATTTAGTGCGTTTCCTGCTTATTTTGAGAAAAATGCATGCCATAAGCCTGACCGGCGTTTTCTTGGCCAGTCTTGGGGCTATCGATCTGGGTCATAGCGAAAATTGTTTCGCTTCAAGACGCTCATCCAGAGGAAGATCCAATAATTCTCTGACCAATTCCTCGCGAAATGATTGTTTTGTATCAGAGGGGTGTGCATGAAATGCGTACTTTGTCCTCAGATACAGCGGCAGACCCTTGTTAATGTCTTCCGCTCTGACAACCACTTGGTATTTCGTGCTATCTGGTGGCAAATTTGCTACATCACCTTGAATGATCATTGTTTCCCATCCAACTCCACCAAGCCTGCCATCCGCCTTTTGCTTGTAGGTTTCATCGCATACAACTATTACCTTCTGGGCCAATGCGAGTTCATTGCACATCCATTGTGGCAAGTCCATTCCTCGGCGGAGGTGGAAACGATCTAACCTAGCCTGAATTCCGTTGTCGATTAGAAATAAAGCCAACTCTTTAACCCATTCAGCGCCTTCGTCTGTTGTTGATGTGTGGCTTATAAAGACTCGCACCGCATCTTTAGGTCGCCCGGCAATTCTCCTTCTATTCCCTCGTAAACGATCGAATACTTCTTTGTGAAGAACATGAACAATAAGGGTTGCGCCATCATGGGCGGAGTTTTCGAATCCTTTTTTGAGTGCAGCTATAACCGCTTCACTTTGCAGTCCTCCGGCACCAGCGCCCAGTAGAGGTACAGAGATTACACGCGCTGAGGATTCTTTTCTTGTAAATTCTCCAAGCTTGACAGCGATAGATTCAATAGCGTCCAACGAAGAAGTCATTGACTTTACTGATGCGGCGAATGCAACAAATTGAGCAATGTTCTCGCCCCCCTCGAATGGCAAGATTTCCACTTCACCAAGCCGCATTCCGGCAGCGGGGTGAGGCAGCGAATAATGGCTAAGTGTTCGGGCTACAAAACCAGTTACAGTGCCTCCAGTTGAGCATGGGAGAACAACCACGTCAGTCGGTCCGTCAAACATGTTCCCTAAGTTAAGCTTCACAGAAGCCGTCATATTTCCTCCTTAACTTTATTCATGCGGTCAACGATCAGCTATGAGCCGCTGGACGGCTCGAAAAAGCTGGTTATGCCATTTCGGTGGTAGAAAGGAAGACAGATGAAACTTATAGAAGCAATCAAAGTCATTAGCCACCATTGTCCGTGTCCTCACGACAATTATGATACTCGGTTCGGTGACGGTCAAACGTGGGCAATTTGTGAGGACTGCGGCGAAACATTCCAAACCGCAAATCTTCAACGTCACCAGAAATTGGCAAAGGATTTTGAAGAGGCGATGGACTGCCTAAACGCCATTGTCAAGGTTACGGCATAACGGTGGTGAGCGCAGCGGCAGGCGCGGCCTTATCGCGTCCGACCGTCTGCCGCGCTTTGTGGCTCTTCGACGTTTCAAGTGGGTTGAGGGTATAGCGACTTGAAGTTGAGCTTTCCGGCGATGATATAGGCCATCGT
>NZ_JAHDIW010000023.1:0-39884 GCF_018531165.1 Geobacter grbiciae
CCTACTTCCTTCTGAAAGTCCACCAGCACTGCGGACTCCTCAACCAAAGGCGCTTCAACTAAAAAACGAAAGACTCATTTTTTGTGCTCAAGATCAATGACTAATCTTGCCGAGGAATCTACTGTTCCGTCGGATCTCAATTTCGTCTCGCAAATACAGGCCTCACCGATACCTACTCTGTTTGGTGGTAAATAATTGCCTTGCAGGTATCCTTGTCTTTTCGCTTCTCTATTGCATTTCCATTGGTTGATTTGGACGCCGCCGAAGACAATCAAAAGAGCAACTCCGAACAACGGCAAGAAAATCCACTTCAGCAGCCACGGAGTTACGGGATCGTCAGGGTTTGGAATTTCTGGTGGCATTCTTCGGCGTGGGGGCGCACCAGCGCGTCAGCGCCTGCGTGCCGCCTCCTGGTTAACTGGTCATTTTTGCAAACATATCTCTAACGTCATCATCAAATATTCTCTTGATGACACTCTGTGGGTGAGCAAACATCGTATATTGAATATCCGGAATGAACAGTTCCCCATTCTCCCTTAGTATTATGCTTTCGATGTCATTTGATGCTGCATGGTCTGTTACTAATACAGTAACCAGAATACCCCATATTATAAACCGATATACTGTTCTGGATTTTGCAATCTTGCCAGGTGGAAATCCCATTATTATATCAGGAAAGAACTGCTGGTCCAATTTACACTTTGAAATCATGATCGGATAATGCAATTCTGGGATATGCCCATCCTCTTTCAAAATCATTCTTAGTTTATCTTCATATGGTCCTAGTTGATACTTGCTGTAGAATGGATGTGAGGTGATACTTAACCTCCATAAAATTGACAGAATTCCGCGTTTAAAATAATCGTAGTTTATATTTTGAACCTTTATTATTTCTTCATGAACTCGGTTTATTGTCAAAAAGTTGCTTTGCTCTTTTCCTATGTCAACAAAATCTCTTTTTAGGGTGCTTTCCCATTCACTTAACCTGCTTTCACAGGCGCGGCAGAGTAAATCCTCACGAAATCCTTTTTGTTGGAACTTAAGTCTCTCAACTTCGGTTGAAATAGGCAAAAAACGGTGTTTATCGTCATATATCTTTTCATAGAAGCACTCGGAAATAATATGAGAGCCGCAGAGTGGTCTTGTCTCAAGGCAAAGTCTACAAGTCATATTTTCCTCTCTCAGGTAACTCGTCATTGACCAGCGCACGCACGCGTGAACTGGTGATCTACCCCGATTGGAACATTTCTCCCGAGTGCAACTTTTCCGACTAAGTACGCTTCAGCGCGCCAGGCAGCGCTGTGCAACACCATGAAAATTCGGAGTATCAAGTCGAATTTTCATGGCATAGGTTAAACCGTTTCCCAATGACCACGCAAGAAAAGGGGATGGAAATCCTTCCGTCCCCTTTTGCGATACATTCTCCCGCCCATCCAGGCCTCTATGCCTTGGCCCGTCGAATGAACTCCCGCACCTTGTCTGGGTCTTTCCGCCCAGGTGCGCTCTCAACGCCACCCGAGACGTCCACGGCGTAAGGGTTCACTGCCTCCACCGCCTCACGAATGTTGTCGGGAGTAAGCCCGCCGGCAAGGATGACCGGGCCGAACTCTTTGGCCGCCGCTGCTATGTCCCAGTTGAAGGTGAGGCCGGTGCCGCCGTATGCGGTGGGGGAATAGGCGTCGAGCAGGTGGGCAGTCACCCGGTAGTGACGGATCGGGTCGAGGCTCGTGATGTCCCGCACCCGAAACGCCTTGATCACCCGGCGCTCTACGGCGTCGCAGAACTCGGGAGGCTCGTCGCCGTGGAGCTGAACGAGGTCGAGGCGGCAGCGGGCCGCCGTTTCGTTGACGAATGCCAGGGGACGGTTGACGAAGAGCCCCACCGTCTGGATTAACGGCGGAAGTGCTGCGATGATGCCGGCAGCCTCATCGGGCGCCACGCGGCGGGGGGATTCATCGTGAAAGACGAAGCCGAGGGCATCGGCGCCGGCGGCGATTGCCGTCAGCGCATCTTCGATATTCGTTATGCCGCAGATTTTAACCCTGACCATGACCGCTTCAAATCTCCACCCTTGGCAGCCGGGCCAGGGACTCCCGGATCATCTCCTCGGGATACTCGAAATCCTCCAGCCCGCCGGAGAGGTAGGCGTCATAGGCCCCCATGTCAAGCTGGCCGTGGCCGGAGAGGCAGAAGAGGATGGTCTTTTCCTTCCCCTCCTCCTTGGCGATGACCGCTTCGTCAATGGCGGCCCGGACGGCGTGGGACGACTCGGGGGCCGGGACGATCCCCTCGCTGCGGGCGAAGAGGTGGGCCGCCTCGAAGCAGGCGTTCTGCCGGTACGACTTGGCCTCGATGAGCCCTGCATGATAGAGCTGCGATACCAGGGCGGACTCGCCATGGTAGCGCAAGCCCCCGGCGTGGATCCCCGGCGGCATGAAGTCGTGCCCCAGGGTGTACATCATGGCGATGGGGGCCATCTTGGCGGTGTCGCCGTAGTCGAAGGCGTAGACCCCCTTGGTGAGGGTCGGGCAGGAGGCGGGCTCCACGGCCAGGCAGCGGACGTTCTTCCCCGCGGCCCGGTCGGCCAGGAACGGGAACGCTGTGCCAGCAAAGTTGGAGCCGCCGCCGCAGCAGGCGATGACCACGTCTGGGTAGTCGCCGGCCAGGGCCAGCTGCTCCTTGGCCTCCTGGCCGATAACGGTCTGGTGGAGGCAGACGTGGTTCAGGACGCTCCCCAGGGCGTAGTTGGTGTCGGGGCGGGAGACGGCGTCCTCCACAGCCTCGGAGATGGCGATGCCGAGGCTCCCGTTGCTGTCCGGGTCGTGGGCCAGGATGGCGCGGCCGGCGTTGGTGAACTCCGAGGGCGACGGGATCACGTTGGCCCCCCAGAGCTGCATCATGCTCTTGCGGTAGGGCTTCTGGAAGCACGAAACCTTCACCATGTAGACGGTGCACTCAAGGCCGAACATGGAGCAGGCCAGGGCCAGGGAGCTTCCCCACTGCCCGGCGCCGGTCTCGGTGGCGAGGCGACGGATGCCCGCCTGTTTGTTGTAAAAGGCCTGGGGGATGGCGGAGTTGGGCTTGTGGGAGCCGGCCGGCGACACCCCCTCGTACTTGTAGTAGATCTTCGCCGGAGTGCCGAGGGCCTGCTCCAGCCGCCGGGCCCGGTAGAGGGGGGACGGACGCCAGAGCCGGTAAATCTCCCGCACCTCTTCGGGAATCGGGATCCACCGCTCACCCGAGATTTCCTGTTCGATGATGGCCATGGGAAAGATGGGAAGAAGGTCGTCGGGGGTCACCGGCTGGAGGGTCCGGGGGTTGATGACCGGCGCCAGGGGGCCCGGCATGTCGGGGATAATGTTGTACCAGTGGGTGGGGATGCGGCTTTCGTCGAGCAGGATTTTTGTCTGCATGGAAACCTCGGCTTGTTAAGGAATAACACAGAGCAACTGAGCAACAGAGAAAAACAATGAATTTATAACGCCTGATCCTATCAATAGAAGCAGAAGCATCCTCGTTTATTTGTTTTCTCAGGTTTTACTCAGTTGCTCAGTTGCTCTGTGTTTCTGTTGTTTTTCACCCCAACAACTCCCGGAGCTTGACCCCGATGTCCTCCTCCCGCATGAGGGACTCGCCGATGAGGAAGCCGTGGGCACCGGCGGTCTGGAGACGGAGGATGTCGGCGCGGGTGTTCACGCCGCTCTCGGCCACCACGAACCGGTCGGCGGGGACCATGGGGAGGAGCTGCTCGGTGGTGGCCAGGTCCACAACAAAGGTGCGGAGGTTGCGGTTGTTGATGCCGATGAGGGCGCAATTGGTGGCAAGGGCCGTCTCCATCTCCGGCTCGTCGTGGACCTCCAGGAGCACGTCCAGGGAAAGCTCCCGGGCGATCCCGGCCAGCTCCTCGATCTGCTCCCGCTCCAGCATGGCGGCAATGAGAAGGATGGCGTCGGCACCGGCGGCGCGGGCCTCATGGACCTGATAGGGATCAAAGAGGAAATCCTTGCGCAGCAGCGGCAACCGCACTTGCTCGCGAATCAGGGCCAGGTAGCGGAGGTTCCCCAGAAAGAAATGCTCGTCGGTCAACACGGAAAGGCAGGCGGCGCCATTCTGCTCATAGGTCTCGGCGATTTCCAGAGGGTCGAAGTCGGGGCGGATGAGCCCCTTGGAGGGGGACCCCTTCTTCACCTCGGCGATGACGGCGGTCCAGCCGGAGGCGTGGCAGTCCCGCAGGGCCCGCTCGAACCCCCGGGGCTGGTCCTCCAGGTCGGCGATGCGGGCCTTCAGCTCGGCAAGGGGGGTGGTGGAGCGGGCCGCGGCCACCTCGCCCCGCTTGTGCTCGACTATTTTTTTCAGGATGTCGGGAGTATCGGTCATGGGGTCACTCCTCGTTGGTGAGGGCGATGAGTTCTTCCAGCTTTGCCAGGGCGCGGCCCGAATCGATGGCCTCGGCGGCGAGACGGATCCCCTCGGCCGGATCCGTGGCCTTGCCGGCGGCGACAAGGGCATAGGCGGCGTTCAGGAGCACCACGTCCCGCCTGGGCCCCGTGGCCCCGTTCAGGATGCTGCGAACGATGCGAGCGTTGCCGGCGGCGTCGCCCCCCCGGAGATCACCGGGAGGACAGGAGGCAAAGCCGAACTCCTCCGGCGTGATGGTCCGCACCGTCACCCCCTCCCGGGTCACCTCGGCAACGCGGGTCTCACGGGTAAGGGTAATCTCGTCCATGCCGTCCATGCCGAAGACCACAAAGCCGCGCTTGCAGCCAAGCTTGTGAAGGACATGGGCCAGGGGCTCCACGAGATCCTCCCGGTAGACGCCGAGGACCTGGCAGTCGGCGCCGGCCGGGTTTGTGAGGGGACCGAGAATATTGAAGATGGTCCGGATGCCGATCTCCTTCCGGGGGCCGATGGCGTGTTTCATGGCGCCGTGGAGGGCCGGGGCGAAGAGGAAGCCGATGCCGATTCTCGCGATGGCGTTCTCCACCGTCTCCGGGGTCACGTCCAGGCTGACCCCCAGGGACTCCAGGACGTCGGCACTCCCGCAGGCGGACGAAACCGCCCGGTTGCCGTGCTTGGCCACCTTGACCCCGCAGGATGCCACCACGAAGGAGACGGTGGTGGAAATATTGAAGGTGTTGGTGCCGTCCCCGCCGGTGCCGACCACGTCCAGGATCGTCTCCTGATCGATGTTGATGTCATCCCGGTCGATATCGAGGACCCCCTTGCCGACCCGGATGGGGGTGGCCCGATCCCGCATGACCCGGGCCGCGCCGGTGATCTCCTCCACCGTCTCCCCCTTCATCCGGAGGGCGGTGATGAAGGAGGCGATCTGGGCCGGGGTGGCCTCGCCGGACATGATCTGGTCCATGACCTCGATCATCTCCGCTTCCGTGAGGTTGATGCGCTCAACTACCTTTGCAATTGCTTTTTTGATCATTGTGTCATCTCCAGGAAATTCTTGAGGATGTCCATCCCCCCCTCGGTGAGGATCGACTCGGGATGGAACTGGACCCCCCAGATCGGCAGCTCTCTGTGGGCGAGCCCCATGACCTCCCCCTCCTCCACCCAGGCGGTGATCTCAAGGCAGTCGGGGAACGTGGCCCGCTCCACCACCAGCGAGTGGTATCGGGTGGCATTGAAAGGATTGGGGAGCCCCCGGAAGAGCCCCTGGCCGTTGTGGTGGATCGGTGAAGTCTTGCCGTGCATGAGGGTGGAGCTGCGGACCACCTTCCCGCCGAAAGCGGCACCGATGGACTGGTGGCCGAGGCAGACCCCGAGGATCGGGATCTTGCCGGCAAAGTGCCGGATGGCGGCGACCGATATCCCCGCCTCTTCGGGCGAACAGGGGCCGGGGGAAATGACGAGACGCTGGGGCGCCAGCCCCTCGATCTCCTCCAGGGTGATACCGTCGTTGCGGAAGACCCGCACCTCCTCCCCCAGTTCGCCAAAGTACTGGACGATGTTGTAGGTGAAGGAATCGTAATTGTCTATCATTAGGAGCATGAACAGGTAACCTCAGGCGGCAAGATCGGTGACTTCGACGATGGCGTGCCGTGACCGGACATCCGCCACAATCTTCTCGATTCTGGCGGCGGTAGCATCGTCAATCCAGTCGGCGCCGCATTGTGAGCACTGGGTGGCCGGGACATTCCTGACCACAACCACGCCAAACCCCAGGTCAGCCGTAAAGGTCGTCTTTCCCGCTTCCATCCCTCCACCGCAGAGGGGACAAATCCCTGTCTCTTCACTTATCAATTTTTCCACTAATCCAACCCCTTTTCCGCCATCTCGATGGCCTTAACCGCCGCCATGGCCTTGTTGACGGTCTCCTGGTATTCCGCGGCCGGGTCCGAGTCGGCCACGATGCCGGCGCCCGCCTGGAGGTGCACCATGCCGTCGCGGATGACGAGGGTGCGGATGGCGATGGCCAGGTCCATGTTGCCGGAGAAGGAGAAGTACCCCACGGCGCCGCCGTACACCTCCCGGCGGACCGGCTCCAGCTCGTCGATGATCTCCATGGCCCGCACCTTGGGGGCGCCGGAAAGGGTCCCCGCCGGGAAGGTGGCCCGCACCACGTCGAAGGCGTCCTTCCCCTCGGCCAGTTCACCCTCCACGTTGGAGACGATGTGCATCACGTGGGAATAGCGCTCGATGACCATGAGTTCCGAAACCTTCACGGTGCCGGTCCGGCAGACCCGTCCCAGGTCGTTGCGCCCCAGGTCCACGAGCATGACGTGCTCGGCCCGCTCCTTGGGATCGGCCAGGAGTTCCTCGGCAAGGTGCTCGTCCTGATCCGGGGTTGCGCCCCGGGGGCGGGTGCCGGCGATGGGGCGCAGCTCCACCCGGTCCCCTTCCTTGCGGACCATGACCTCGGGGGAGGCACCCACCACCAGGGTGTCGTCCATGCGGAGGAAGAACATGTAGGGGGAAGGGTTCAGGGTCCGGAGCACCCGGTAGATGGCGAGGGGCTCCACGGTGAGCGCGCCGGAGAAGCGCTGGGAGAGGACCACCTGGATGATGTCCCCGGCCCGGACGTACTCCTTGCATTTCTCCACCGCCGCCTCGAAGTTTTCGCGGGGAACGTTGGACGAGAAGGAGACCGTGCGCACAGCAGGCGTCGCCGGCATTGCCGGCAGGGGGGCCCGGAGCTTGGCGATGAGGGCGTCCACCCGGGCAATGGCCTCGGCGTAGGCCGTCTCCGGGGCTTGGCCGTCCTCCAGATGGGCGTTGGAGACCACGGTGATCTTCTGCCGCATGGTGTCGAAGATCAGGATCGTGTCGGTGATGACGAAGCAGGAATCCCAGGCCCCGATGACGGCCGGCTTCTCCGTGGGAAGCCGCTCGAAGTGGCGTACCATGTCGTACCCCAGGTACCCCACGGCGCCGCCGAAGAAGCGAGGGAGCCCAGGGATCTCCACGGGCCGGAAGCGGCTCAGATACTCCCGCACAAAGCCCAGGGGGTCGTCGCTGGTCACGGCGCGGGTCTCGCCGTTGGTGACGATCTCCACGGTGGTGCCGCGGGTCCGGATGACGGTGGCGGGATTGGAGCCGAGAAAGGAATAGCGGCCCCACTTCTCACCCCCCTCGATACTCTCCAGGAGGAAGGAGTAGGAACCGTCGTCGATCTTGCGGAAGGCGCTGACCGGCGTGTCCATGTCGGCCATGATCTCGCGGCAGACGGGAATCAGGTTGCCTTGGGAGGCCAGGGACCGGAAGGTCTCGAAATCGGGAAAATACACGGGATGCTCCGATCAACGGGAAACAGAGGGGAGGAAATGGCCGGAAAGGCTCTTTTTTAAAGGAGTTTAAACTAACATACGGAGAGCCGGAGTGTCAAGAAACCCGGACGGTTACGGCAGGCAAGGAACACGGATGCCGTGGGGAGGACAAGAAAGTGTCGGAGTTCCCCTTGAAAAATCCCGGAGTGATAGTTAGGTTAGGGGAGTTCTGTCATCACCAACACCGACACAAAGGAGAAGGCACACCCCATGACGAAGACCACGAAGAAATTCGAAACCGAGGTCCAGCAACTCCTGGACCTCGTGATCCACTCCCTCTACTCCAACAAGGACATCTTCCTCCGGGAGCTCATCTCCAACTCTTCCGACGCCATCGACAAGGTACTCTTCGAGGCTCACCAGAATGCGGCGGTTATTGAGGGAGAACCGGAAGGGAAGATCAAGCTGATACCCGACAAAGAGGCCGGCACCCTCACCATCCGCGACAACGGGGTCGGCATGACCATGGAGGAGGTGGAGAAGAACATCGGCACCATCGCCCACTCGGGGACCAAGGCGTTCCTGGCGAACCTGAAGGAGCAGAACGTGGCCGAGCACCCGGAGCTCATCGGCCAGTTCGGGGTCGGCTTCTACGCCTCGTTCATGGTGGCCGACCGGGTCACCCTCGTTACCCGCCGTGCCGGCCAGGACAAGGCCGCCGGGGTCCGCTGGGAATCCACCGGCGACGGCACCTACACCGTGGAAGAAACCACCAAGGAGACCCGCGGCACCGAAATCACCCTCCATCTGAAGGAGGAAATGAAGGAATATCTCGACGAGTGGAAGATTCGCTCCATCGTGCGTAAATACTCCGACTACGTTCAGTACCCCGTCGTCATGGATGTGACCCGGACCGAAGTCCCGAAAGGGGTGAACGGCGAGGAGATCGAGGGGGCCGGCACCATCGAAAAGACCGTGGAAGAGACCCTCAACTCCATGAAGGCCATCTGGGCCCGCGCCAAGAGCGAGGTAACCGACGAGGAGTACGAGGAGTTCTACAAGCACGTCTCCCACGATTTCGAGAAACCCCTCAAGACCATCCACTACTCGGCCGAAGGGGTGAGCGAGTTCAAGGCGCTCCTCTACCTGCCGGCCCACAAACCCTTCGACCTCTTCATGCCCGAGCGCAAGAAAGGGGTCCAGCTCTACGTGCGCCGGGTCTTCATCACCGACTCCTGCGAGCAGCTCATCCCCGACTACCTCCGCTTCGTGAAGGGAGTGGTGGACTCCAGCGACCTGCCACTCAACGTGTCGCGGGAAATCCTCCAGGAAGATATCCAGATCAAGCGGATCCAGAAGAGCCTCGTGTCGAAAATCATCTCCACCCTCTCAGAAATGCGGGAGAAGGAGACCGACGACTACCTCGCCTTCTACAAGGAATTCGGCCAGGTACTCAAGGAAGGGGTCCACTTCGATTACGCCAACAGGGAGAAGCTCCAGGACCTCCTCCTCTTCGAGAGCACGAAGACCGAGGCGGGTAAATTCACCTCCCTCAAGGAGTACGTGGAGCGGATGCCCGAGGGGCAGGAGGAGATCTACTTCATCACCGGCACGAGCCGCGCGGCCCTGGAGCAGTCACCCCACCTGGAGATATTCCGGAAGAAGGAGTACGAGGTCCTCTTCCTGACCGACCCCGTGGACGAGTGGGTGGTGCAGGGGGTTACCGAGTACGACGGCAAGAAGCTCAAGGCCGTGGACCGGGGCGACGTCATCCCCGCCACCGAGGAGGAGAAGAAGGAGCAGGAGGCCAAGCGGGAAGAGGCGTCCAAGCAGTACGGCGACCTCCTCTCCTTCGTGAAGGAGAAGCTCGACGCGCGGGTTAAGGAAGTGCGCCTCTCCAGCCGCCTCACCGACAGCGCCTGCTGCCTCGTGGCCGACGAGCACGGCCTCAACGCCAACATGGAGCGGATCCTCCGGGCCATGAACCAGGATGTGCCCGAGTCGAAGCGGATTCTGGAGCTGAACCCGGATCACCCCCTCATGCAGGTGATGGCAAACCTTTTCGCCAGGGACAAGGCCAACCCGCGCCTGGCCGACTACTGTGATCTCCTCTACGATCAGGCGCTGCTCACCGAAGGGTCCCCCATCGCCGACCCGCTCCGGTTCACCCGGCTCGTGGCGGAGCTGATGGTGGCGGACGGGAAGGCGGCTGCGGGGGAGTAATTCCGAGCACATAGACGGAACAAAGGGGAGTCGGTGACGGCTCCCCTTTTTAATTGGTGAGATTGCCCCCCTTGACAGGGTGGCGCACCGCGCTAGACTTGCTTCGTCGTAATCACTAACGAAGGAGGAACCCGCAAATGGCATGCGACATCACGTCCCACAAAATGCACATGTGTGCCCTCAAGGCCGAGGGATGCAGCGACGAAATTGCGAGCCTTTCCGCATCGCCCACCGTCAAGTGCGGCAACTGCGGCGCCCTGGCCAACTCCCCCGACAACGTCTGCAACCCTGTCCCCCTCAAGTGATCAACCGGCATCACTATGGATGCCCTGCGTGCGGCCCGTGACCTTATGTACGGGCCGCTTTTTGTGTACCCGCCGACCATCTCCCCCTCTTCCGCCGACGGAAAAGAAGTTCCGGTACGAGCGGTAGCCTCCCGCAATTCCCGTCACACAGTCCCACAATGATGAACTGAGGCACCCCTTCCATTCAATCTTGTCCGGCCATATCAGGCTGAAAGGTGAGGCACGGAACTTGCTGAGTCATCTCCTGATATGCGAATCAGATTGCTCAGACTCTGCGCGGCCGCCCTGCTCGGCATCCTGGCAGCCGCTCCGGACGGCCGGTGTCGACAAGACCCGGACCTGGCTTCGCCTCCCACCGTTGACAGGGTGGTAGTCTATAAATCGAAGCGGCTGCTGGAGTTGCGCAGCGGCCAGAACCTGATCCGATCCTACCGGGTGGCACTGGGAAGAAACCCCGTCGGCCCCAAGGTAAAAGCCGGTGACTCCCGGACTCCCGAAGGGATCTACACTCTCGACCGCCGTTCCCTCAAGAGCCGGTTCTTCCGATCGATCCACATCTCCTACCCCAATACCGAAGACATCGCCGCGGCCCGGAAACAGGGAGTCTCTCCCGGAGGGGACATCATGATCCATGGTCTCCCGGCCGGATTCGAGGACCTGGGCCCGTCTCACGCCACCTTTGATTGGACCAAGGGGTGCATCGCCGTTACCAACGCCGAGATGACGGAAATTTGGCACCTGGTGCGAAACGGCACCCCGATCGAAATACTGCCTTGACCGCGAAAAAGAAGGATTGACCGACGTCCCCTACGGGGCAGCAGCAAGCGCCACCCACCAGGAGAACGCCACCCCCACGGCACTGGCAACGGCCAGCACCGCATTGAGGGCCGGACCGGGCTGCCCGAACCTGCCGATCAGATATTCCGCCACAGCGCCAAGCGCTATCCCCCACAAAAATCCAAACAGGTGCGCGCCAAGGTCGGTGTGTTCGCCTTCCGTTCCAAGGACCGCCAGGAGGGCCAGGCCGGCGGCAACAGGGAGCGGCCACCGTCTCTGCAGGTGATGGCGATGGCGCACCACGCTGCTTGAGGCGAGGATGCCAACCGCGCCGAATACCGCGGTGGAAGCTCCGACCGAGATGTGGCCGGAGGAGTGAAGTAACGCGTTGACGAGGTTACCGAGGATTCCCGAACCGAGGATGAGGCTCCAGGCGAGGCCCGAACCGATTTCGCGGCAGAGGAGGATGACCAGCACCCCGCCGATCGCAAGGTTGCTCACGAGGTGCGGCAGATTCGCATGGAGGGTGAGGGCGGTTACCGCGCGCCACCACTGGCCATCCATGATCTTTGCGGCATCGGCGCTGCCGAGGGCAAGCCAGTCGAGCGGGGGATGACCGGGGAGGGTAACATCAAGCCGGGTGATGTTGTGGAAGGTGGCCAGGAGAAAGAGGACTGACAGAGTCGCCAGGACGTTCCCATTCATGGTCCTGACCGGTGGTGCCGGCGGAGGCCAGTTGCGGTTTTCCTCTTCGAAGAGGCGCACTTCCTTCACGGCCCGGTCGTAGAATGACGCCGGCACCACCACGTGCCATCCGTTATCGCTCCGAACACTACGGCACGGGACGGCACGGGCCTCAAGGACCAGCCCCCAGAGTTGGGCCTTCCCCTCTTCCAATGCTCCCGGCGCCACGGGAAGCCATAGCTCCTGGCGAAGTGCGGTATGTACGGTCTCCAACTCCATGAACGATAGTCTAATCATTGCGAAGCCTGATTGCGACCCATGGGCGATAAAAAAACAGTCGAAACAGCACCGGCTTTGAGCACACAGAGGCCAATTGAATGCTACTATTGCATCCATGACCTCTCCCGACCTCATCAACGACCCCATCCCGAGACTCCTCACCCGACTCGCCGTGCCGGTGGGGACCGGCTTTTTCTTCAACACCATGTTCAACGTGGTGGATACCTTCTACGGAGGGCTCATCTCCACCAGGGCGCTGGCGGCACTCTCCCTCTCCTTTCCCCTCTTTTTCATCATCCTGGCCATCGGTGCCGGCACCTCCATGGGAGCCACGGCCCTCATCGGCCACGCATTGGGGAGCGACCAACGGGAGGAGGCGGAGCTCTTTGCTGCCCAGACCATCTCCTTCGGCCTCATTCATGCCATCTTCATGACCATGGGAGGAGTCGCGGCGGCGCCGGCCCTCTTCAGGCTCATGTGGGCATCGGGCGATTACCTGGACCTGGCCCTTGCCTACATGGATATCATCATTGCCGGTACCGTTTTCTTCGTCGGCAACTATGTCCTCAACGCCATGCTCAACGCATCGGGGGATACGAAGAGTTTCCGCAACTTTCTGGTGGCGGGATGCTTCCTGAACATCGCTCTGGACCCTTGGTTCATGTATGGAGGATTGGGCGTGCCAGCCATGGGGATACGGGGCATTGCCCTGGCCACGGTGGTGGTCCAGGCTGTGGGGAACGTCTACCTCCTGGGTCGGGTGCGGCGGACAGGTCTTTTGTCGGGGCGCTCATGGCAACTCCTCGTGCCGCGGCGGGAACCGTTTCGCCGCCTCTTCGGCCAGGGGATTCCGGCAAGCATGAACATGCTGACGGTGTCGCTGGGCATGTTCGTCATCACCTGGTTCGCGGGGCGGTTCGGCAAGGAGGTGGTGGCTGCCTACGGCATCGGCACCCGCATCGAACAGATCGTGCTCCTGCCTGCCTTTGGGCTGAATGTGGCGGTCCTCTCCCTCGTGGCCCAGAACTTCGGCGCAGGAAAGCTTCGCCGGATACGGGAGGCTCTGACGAGGGCGCTGCGGGCAGGACTCCTCATGATGGCAGGGGGGACGACGCTGGTCTTTGCGGCGGCCGAGCCCCTGATGAAGCTTTTCACCGCCGATCCGCTGGTGGTTGCCCACGGGGTCACTTTTCTCCGGGTGGAGTCGTTGCTGCTGGGGGCCTATGTGATTCTCTACATGAACAATTCGGCCCTGCAGGGACTCCAGCGGCCGGCCTTCGCCCTCTGGATAGGGCTCTTCCGCCAGATCATCGCGCCGGTGCCGGTCTTCTGGCTCCTGGCCCTGGTGCTGGACTGGGGACCATCCGGCATCTGGTGGGGATTCTTTCTCGTCACCTGGAGCGCTGCGCTGGTGTCGGTCCTCTACACCAGCCGGGTGCTGAGGCTGGCAACCGAAGAGGCAGATGCGGCGATCATGCATAACGGCGGCAACGGCCCGCCCCCTTGACTCCGGGCCGCTTCCCGCTACCCTTTACCCATGCCCGAATCGATCCTCGCCACTTTCACTGTCATGCGCCTGGAGATCATCGCCCCGGACGGGACCGCCGACGAGGACCTCGTCCCGGGCCTCTCGGGGGACGAACTGCGGCGCATCTACTACCTGCTCCTTCTCACCCGCGCCTACGACGGCCGCGCCCTGGCCCTCCAGCGGGAGGGGCGGCTCGGCACCTACCCGTCGGTCCTGGGGCAGGAGGCGGCCCAGGTGGGGAGCGCCTTCGCCATCCACGAGCGGGACTGGGTCTTCCCCTCCTTCCGGGAGATGGGGGTCCACCTCACCCTCGGCTATCCGGCCCACCAGCTCTTTCAGTACTGGGGAGGTGACGAGCGGGGGATGCGAACTCCTGACGGCATGAACATCTTCCCCATCTCCGTCTCCGTGGGAACCCACATCCCCCACGCCGCCGGCGCGGCCCTGGCCGCGAAACTCCGGGGTGACCGGATCGCTGTGATCGCCTATTTTGGCGACGGCGGCACCTCAAAGGGTGATTTCCATGAGGGGTTCAACCTGGCAGGAGTCATGGGGCTCCCGACGGTTTTTATCTGCCAGAACAACCAATGGGCCATCTCGGTGCCCCTGTCGGCCCAGACTGCCTCCCGATCCCTTGCCCAGAAGGCCCTTGCCTACGGTTTCGACGGCATCCAGGTGGACGGCAACGACGTCCTGGCCGTCTACCGGGCCACCCGCGAGGCCCTGGAGAAGGCCCGAAGCGGCGGCGGACCCACCTTCATCGAATGCCTCACCTACCGGATGTCCGACCACACCACGTCCGACGACGCGAGCCGGTACCGTTCCCCCGAAGAAATGGAAAAATGGCGCGAGCGGGACCCGATCCTGCGCTACGAGCGGTTCCTGGCGAAGCGGGGACTCTGGAACGAGGACTATGCCGCCGAGATGAAGGGAAAGGCGGGAGGAGAGATCGACGAGGCAGTGCGGCGCTACGAATCGGTGCCGCCGCCAGCGCCGGGGGAGATGTTCGATTTCGTGAGTGAGGAGTTGTCGGCGAGACTGCGGCGACAGCGGGAAATCTGAAATGAATAACACAGAGCAACGGAGCAACAGAGAAATCAATTTGTTAATCCAAAATTGTGCCTAACCTTACGAGGTATGGTTCTTTGCCTGATCTTGGAACAATCTTTTCTCTGGTTTTGCTCAGTTGCTCAGTTGCTCTGTGTTTCAAGTGCTTGTCCCAAAATGAAAGGTCTGAAACCACAATGCCCCAACTGAATATGGTTCAAGCCATAAACCTCGCCCTCCGGGAGGAGATGGCCCGGGACGACCGGGTGGTGCTCCTCGGAGAGGACGTGGGGAGGGACGGCGGGGTCTTCCGGATTACGGAGGGGCTCTTCGAAGAGTTCGGCCCGAAGCGGGTCATCGACACCCCCCTGTCGGAATCGGCCATTGTGGGCGCGGCGGTGGGTATGGCGATCTACGGCCTTCGCCCCGTGGCGGAGATCCAGTTCATGGGGTTCATCTACGCCGCCTTCGATCAGCTCTTCGCCCATGCCGTCCGCATCCGCACGCGGTCCCGGGGACGCTTCACGGCACCGCTGGTGGTCCGAACCCCCTACGGGGCCGGCATCAAAGCGCCGGAACTCCACGAGGAGAGCACCGAGGCCTTTTTCTGCCACATGCCGGGGGTGAAGGTGGTGGTCCCCTCGGGACCGTACAACGCCAAGGGGCTCCTCATGGCCGCCATCCGCGACCCCGACCCGGTCCTCTTCCTGGAGCCGACCCGCCTCTACCGGATGGTGAAGGAGGAGGTCCCCGAGGGTGAGTACACCATTCCCCTGGGAAAGGCCCGCATCGCCCGTCCGGGAAACGCCGTCACCGTCGTCGCCTGGGGGAGCATGCTCCAGCGGGTCATGAAGGCCGTCGAGGGGTACGACGCCGAGGTGATCGACCCCATGACCCTCTCTCCTTTCGACTGGGAGGCGCTCCTGGCTTCGGTGGAAAAGACGGGGCGACTGGTGGTGGCCCACGAGGCCCCCCTCACCTGCGGCCTCGGCGCCGAGATCGCCGCCACGGTGGCCCAGGAGGCGATTCTCCACCTCCGGGGGCCGGTCATCCGGGTGGCCGGCCCCGACGCGCCGGTGCCGCTGGCGAAGCTGATCGACCACTACCTTCCGTCGCCGGAGCGGATTCGGGCGGCGCTCGATGAAGTGCTGCAATACTGAGGAGAGCCCCATGCCCTTCGATTTCAAGCTCCCTGATCTCGGTGAAGGGATCACCGAAGCCGAGCTGAGAAAGTGGCTCGTGAAGGAAGGCGACACCGTTCGCGAGCACCAGCCCGTGGCCGAGGTGGAAACCGACAAGGCGGTGGTGGAGGTTCCCTCTCCCCGGGGCGGGCGGGTCGGCCGGCTGGCACGGCGCGAGGGGGAGACGGTGGCGGTGGGCGCGACGCTCTTCACCATCGAGGAGGAGGGTGAAGCCCCGCCGGAGCGACCCAAATCAGTAGGAATCGTGGGGGAACTCCCCGAGGCGGAGGAGGAGCGCGAGGTCATCGCTACCCCCCTGGTGAGGAAACTGGCCCGGGAGCGGGGCATCGACCTGGCCACGGTCAGGGGAAGCGGCCCCCGGGGAAGCATCACCCCCGATGACCTGCAACGGATTGCCTCCCCTTCTGCTCCCCAACCCGCGGAGAGTTTCGGCCCCGTGGAGCTGGTCCCGCTGCGGGGGGTGCGCCGCGCCGTGGCCCGCAACGTCATGGCCTCCCAGCGGAACACCGCCTTCGTCACCGGCATGGAGGAAGCTGACATCACCGAGCTCTGGGAGTTGCGCCGCCGCGAACTGGGGGCCGTCGAGGCACGGGGCGCCCACCTCACGTTCCTCCCCTTCTTCATCAAGGCGGTCCAGCACGCCCTGCGGGAGCACCCCTATCTGAACGCGGCCATCGACGACACGGCCGAAACCATCATCCTCAAGCGCCACTACCACTTCGGCATTGCCGTGGAAACCCCCGACGGCCTCATGGTGCCGGTCATCCGCGACGTGGACAGGAAAAGCATCATCGAACTGGCGGCGGAAATCCAGGAACTGGGCTCAAAGGCCCGGAACCGGACCATCGCCATCGACGAGTTGAAGGGAAGCACCTTCACCATAACCAACTACGGCCACTTCGGCGGCGTTTTTGCCACCCCCATCATCAACTGGCCCGACGTGGCCATCCTCGGCTTCGGCCGCATCGGCGAGCGCCCCTGGATCCACAAGGGGCAGATCGCCATCCGTAGAATCCTCCCCCTCTCCCTCACTTTCGACCACCGGGTCACGGACGGGGCCGACGCGGCCCAGTTCCTCCTCAAGATTGTCGCTTACCTGGAAGACCCGGCTCTTCTTTTCATCGAAAGCACCTGACGGCTTTTCGCGTTAAAGAACTCGACAATACTGTCGTAATTCTTTACACAATCCTCCATTCCTCGATGACTGTGCCAACGAACCGTTGTCATATCGGGATGTTATCTATTGGCACATCACTTGATAGGGAAGAGGTATCAACCGACCGCCGCGCCGCGGCACATCCCTTGGTATTCAGTTCACGGAGAAACCATGAAACGCCTGATCGCCCTGCTGCTTCTCGTCGCCGCCCTTGCCTTCGCCCCCCACGCAGAGGCATTCTCCCTCTCTCTCGAACCCGCTTCGCAGACCATCGCGGTGGGCGACACGGCAACCTATACGCTCGGGGTATCGGATTTTTCTGCGATTTTCTTCACCGATTACACCGTTGCCCTTTCCTTCGATTCGTCCATACTGTCCTTCGACTCGGCAAACTTCATCACCGGCACAGGAACGGCTACATTCCCGGGTTCTCCTGGTTTTTTCCTCCTTGAAGGAGTTTCCTTGCTCACCGATCCGGTCTCAGCCCCGTTGGATCTGGTCTCCCTGACCTTCACGGGAATCGGTCTCGGAACGACTGACCTGATAATTGCCGACAACACCTTCGCTGATCTCGGCACCCTTGACTTGTTTGGAGCCGATACCGTCTCCGACGCCCAGGCAAACGTCGTCCCCGGACCTATCCCTGAACCGGGCACCCTGATCCTCCTGGGCGCCGGCCTGGCCGGGCTGGCTGTCTGGCGGCGCAGGCGCCCCTGAGAAGGAATACCGGCTCACCCCTTTTTGGCTTTTCCCTCTCCCGCATCAAGCTTTTTCCAGGCATGACTGACCGTCGCTCCAACCGGGGCGGCGGCACCTCATTTTTCCCCTTGCAGGGGTAATCATCGCGGTATCCAACCCGTGCCCTGAGCCTCTCCGCTCCATCAATCTCTCCGTTTTCCGTTTCTTTTGCTCCCCCCCGTCAATCGCCGTTTTTTTGATTCACATCATAATTTTTTCGACGAAATCGGTATACGGTAAGACCATCACGAACGAGGGAGGCGAATAATGGAACTGAAAAATGATCTCGGCACAACGGCCATCCAGGACGTCATCGCGAAATACCCTGCAATCGGCGAGATCCTGCAGCGCTACGACATCGGCTGCGTCACCTGTAAGGTGGGCATCTGCCTTCTGAAGGACGTGGTTTCCATCCACGGCCTCTCCAAAGAGGATGAGTCCCGGATCGAGCAGGAAATCAACGACTTCCTGACCCGGAAAGCGGCATAAACGATAGAGAAAAATCCCCAACGGCCCATACACAACACACACGAAAAGGAGAACTCATCATGGCAAATCTCGGTTGCGGCTGCCCCGGCAGCATGGCTCGCGTCATCGAAAGAGAAGAAACATCAGCCACCGAAACCACCGTCAAGCCCAGGTCGGAGCTTCGCCAGTGGCCGGTACAGCTTCACCTGGTGCCGCCGTCGGCCCCCTACTTCCGCAACGCCGACATCCTCATTTCGGCGGACTGCGTGGCCTTCGCCCTCGGCTCCTTCCACCAGGACCTGCTGAAGGACAAGGCCCTGGCCATCGCCTGCCCCAAGCTGGACGAGTCCGGCACGTACGTGGAAAAACTTGCCACCATCTTCCGCGACAACGACGTGAAGAGCATCACCGTCGCCATCATGGAAGTCCCCTGCTGCCGCGGCCTCGATCTCATGGTGCAGCAAGCCCTGGCCAAATCGGGAAGGGATATCCCCGTCGAAACGCTCATCATCGGGATTGACGGCGAACGGAGGAACTGACCATGAAACGGGACATCACCCAGGCCCTGGTGGAGGAGCACCGGCTGATCCTCCGGATGCTGGCCCTCCTGGAGCGTAACGCCCCCCTCACCGCGGCGGGACGCTACGCCAACTTCCAGTTTTTTCGGGATGCGGTGGATTTCATCCGGAGTTACGCCGACCGGTTCCACCACGCCAAGGAAGAGGAGATCCTCTTCGAGGCCCTCATAACCAACGGCATGCCCCGGGAGAACAGCCCCGTGGCGGCCATGCTCATGGAGCACGACCAGGGGCGGGCCTACGTGAAGGCCATGGAAGAGGCGGCCCTGGCCGCCGAGGGAGGCGATACCTCCCGCACCGGCGCCCTGGCCGAGAATGCCCGTGCCTACCTGACCCTGCTCCGGGAGCATATCGACAAGGAGGACACCATCCTCTACCCCCTGGCGGAGCGGATCATTCCGGAGGGACTGCGCGAGGGGATCGTCGGCGGCTACGAAGCGGCGGAAGCCCGCACGCCGGCAGGCTTTGCGGAGCACTACCTGCACCTGGTGGAGCAGTATGAGGCGGAGGCAACCGCCAAGGCCGCCTGAGCAGACAACTGTATCCGCAGCACACAAAAAAAGCCCGGTTTCCCGGGCTTTTTTCTTTGCAGGCTATCTCACTAGTCACCGAACGTATGCGCCTCCGGAAGCTGCACCGGATCGCAGACATCGGCTGGGTCATGGGCTTTTACTCCGCACTTGCTGCAGGAAACGGTCGCATGGGCCGACAGGGAACTGATTGTTCCCGTATCCTCGATCGTGCAGAGCTTATCATGGGCTCTTCCGTGTCTCATGGTTCACACCTCCTTTGAGTGAAGGCTAACCAGTTGTCCTGCTACAATTAAAACACAATTCAAGATGAATTCAAATTCGAAACACAAAAGAAACACCAGCTCTCAAACGTTCAGAGACTTCCCTCCCCCAGCACCCCCATGACCCGCTCCAGATTAACCCGGGCCACGAGATAGTCGCGCCGTGCCCGGGCCAGGTTCCCCCGGGCCTGACGCAGGTTCAGTTCAGCGTCGTCCACCTCCAGCCGAATCTTGACCCCCAGCTCGAACCCCTTTTCGGCCATCTGCAGAAGGCGCTCCGCCTGGACCACCGTACCGGACAGGGCCTTGACAATCTCCTCGGACTCGCGAACGGCATTGACCGCATCGCGGATTTCCAGGGCTACCGACTCCAGGAGTTTAGCCTCGTCGATCTGCATGCTTCGCCGTTCGCTCTCGGCCTGGGCCACCTTGCCCCGGGTCTTGAGGCCATCGAACAGGGGAAAACTCAACTGAAGGCCCACGGTCCATATCTGGCCGCTCCCGGAACCGTCCCCCACTTCCAGGTACCGCCATCCGTATTTCCCCGTCAGGTCCAGACGCGGCTTGTCGTCGGCGTCAGCCACCTTCACCAGTTCACCGGCAATGGCGAGGCGATGCTTGATCTCCTTCAGCTCGGGACGTTTATCCCGGGCCACTGCGAGGGCTTTGTCATAGGAGGGATAGGTAGTCAGCACAGTCTCCAGTGAGCCGGTCACATCCACCTCACTCTCCAGGGCCAGGAGGAAGGAGAGCCGGTCCCGGGCCACGCGGACACTGTTGCCGGCCCGGATCACGTCGGGCATGGCATTTTGCACCGCAACATCCGCTGCCAGCACGTCGTAATCGGTGGCCACGCCGGCCGCATACCTGCGCTGGGCCTCATCCTGGTGCCGCACCTTCTGCGCAAGATTCTGGGAAGCAATGGCGTGCTGCTCCCTGGCAAGAAGGATATTGTAAAAGGCCACCGACACATCGCGCCAGGCATCCTGCCGCGCCCTGCGAAACTGCTCGTCGGCGGTGGCAAACCCCTTCTCCGCCGCCCGGATTGCAGCCCCCACCTTCCCCCAGGTGTAGAGAGCCTGAGAGAGACCGAGTTCGGCGCCATAGGTATCCTGGCTCACCGGCATGAATCCGCCCGTATAGGCATTGAGGCTCTCGTCGTGCTGGGTGGCGGCCTGTCCGGTGATCGTCAGGTGGGGAAGGGCAGCAGACCGTTCCTCCACATAGCGCCCCCTCACCTGGTTGTGGAATTCCTTTGCCTTGAGGATGTCGCGGTTGCGCTCCGCGGCCACCTCCAGGGCCTGATCGAGGGTGAGGACACGATGCTCGGCGGCCATACTGATACCATGCAAAAGCCAAATTACACAGAGCAACGGAGCAACGGGAAAAATCCTGAATTTATTCTCGAGCGCCCTGTAAATGCCACTCTTCCCGGTATCATCAAAGCGTTGGTCAGTCATGAAATGGCAGTCCCTCCGTTGCTCCGTTGCTCCTCACCCCGCCACTTTCGCCTGAGCCACAGCGCCAGGTCGTCCATGTAGGTGTACATGACCGGCACGACGATGAGGGTGAGGAGCGACGAGGTGATGAGCCCGCCGATAACGGCACGGGCCATGGGAGCACGTCCCTCGCCGCCGGCGCCGATACCGAGGAAAAGCGGCAGCATGCCGAAGATCATGGCCAGGGTGGTCATGACGATGGGGCGGAGTCTCGTCCGTCCCGCCTCGATAATCGCCTCCCGGCGCGGGAGGCCATCCCGCCGCCGGAGAATCTTCGCGTAGTCCACCAACAGAATGGCGTTCTTGGTGACAAGTCCCATGAGCATGATGAGGCCGATGAGCACCATGATATTGATGGTGTCGCCGGTCAGTTTCAGCATGCCGGCCATGCCGACGATGGAGAGCGGCAGCGACAGCATGATTGCCAGGGGCTCGAAGAACGACTCGAACTGGGCGGCCAGAATAAGGAAGACGAATACCACGGCCAGCATGAGCGATTCTCCCATGTAGCCGAAGGATTCGGCCATATCCTCGGCCTCGCCGGAGAAGTTGATGCTGTACCCCGGCTCCATGGTGATCTTCTTCGAAACCCCTTCCACCTTCTTCACCGCCGTGCCGATGGGGAGCCGGTCCAGGTTCGCCGACACCGTCACAAGACGCGACTGGTCGCGGCGGTTCACCTCGGTGGGGGTGGCGGCGACGGTTTCGGTGCTGACGCTCGCCAGAGGTATCAGCTTGGTGCCGCCCGCGCCGTCAGGCACCGAGATCTTCAAATCCCGCACTTGGGCCGGATTCTCGCGCAGCCCCTCGGGAAGCCGGACCCGAACGTCCACGGCATCGCCGTCCTCGTCCTCGTAGGTAGTGACCGCCTCCCCCCCCACGAGGCGGGAAAGGGACATGACAACGTCGTTACTGGAGACGCCCGCCGAGAGGGCCTTCTCCCGGTCGACCCGGAGCCGGTACTCGGGGATGTCGTGCTCCAGGGTGGCAGAGATGTCGACGATCCCCGGAATGGTATACATCAACTCCTTGAGCTGGGCCGCGTACTTCTTGAGGAGGGCGATATCGTCCCCTTTCAGGTCAACACTCAGGGGTTTCGCCGTGCTCGCGATGACCCCCACCTTTTCGATGGAAAAGGTGATGCCGGCCACCTGCCGCAGCCGCTCGCGCACCAGGCGCTCTATCTCGAACTGGCTCCGATTGCGGGCCGATTTCTCCTTCAGTTTCACATAGAGAAGCCCGTCGCGCACCGTGCCGCTGTCGCCGGCCCCGATGGTGGCATAGGAATGGTCGATCTCGGGAATGCCCTTCAGTGCCGCCAGCACCCGGTTAAGCCGATCCTCGGTTTCGGAGATGCTGGCCTCGGGGGCGGATTTGAACGAAACCTGGAACTCGCTCGTATCCTCGTCGACCATGAATGATGATTCCAGGGTCCCCATGAGGGCAAGCCCCAGGAAAAAGGTGATACCAGCCGTGGCGACCACCGTTTTGCGGTGGTCCAGTGCCCAGGCGATGGCGAGGCGGTAGCGGTCGGCGCTCCGGTCGAACCAGTCGTTGAAAGTTTCGAGCCAGCGGGCAAGCCCCTTTCGTTTGCCGTGGGCATGGATTGCCGGGTCGTGCCAGCGGGAAGAGAGCATCGGATCCAGGGTGAAGGAGACGAAGAGCGACACCAGCACCGCGAAGGAAACCGTGATGCCGAAGGGGAAAAAGAAGCGCCCCACGATCCCCTTCATGAAGGCCACGGGCACAAAAACCGCAAGAATCGACATAGTCGTGGCGAAAACCGCCAGACCGATCTCGCTGGTGCCGAACCGCGAGGCCTCCATGTGGTCCTTCCCCATCTCCAGGTGCCGGACGATATTCTCCCGCACCACGATGGCATCGTCGATGAGGAGCCCGATGGCAAGGGAGAGCGCCATGAGGGTCATGACATTGAGGGTCATCCCCATGGCGTTCATGACGATGAAGGAGGAGATGACCGAGATGGGGAGCGTCACCCCGGTGATGACCGTGGAGCGCCAGGAGTTGATGAACAGGAAGACGATGATGATGGTGAGAATGCCGCCGATGACAAGGGTTTCCTCCACGTCGGCCAGGGACTGACGGGTCATGATGGAGCCATCGCGCACCAGGGAGAGTTCGACCCCCGGCGGAAGCTCCCGCCGCACCTTCTCCATGGTCTTCCTGACGTTATCCACCACCTCCACCTGGTTGGCCCCCGACTGCTTGTAGATGTCGATACCGATGGCCGGCGCTCCGTTCACCAGGGCCAGGGTCCGCCGCTCCTCCACCCCGTCGGTGACGGTGGCCACTTCCCCCAGGGTTACGGGGCGCCCCCCCTTCTGGGCGATGACCATGGCGCGGTAGTCGGCCACGCGGTCCGGCTTTCCCTCGATGCGGAGGGGATACTCGACTCCTCCCCGGGTGATGCGGCCAAGGGGAGTGTTCACGTTCTCACTCTGAAGCCCCGCCACCACGTCGTTTACTCCGAGCCCCAGGGACTCCAGCCGCACCGGGTCCACGTGGACACTCACCTCGCGCTTGGCCCCTCCCACTACCTCCACCTTGCCGACCCCGGCCACACCCTCGAAACGCTTTCTGATCCGCTTGTCCATGAGCGTTGTCAGCTCCCGCTGTGAGAGGCTTCCGGACTGGAGCGCCAGGGACACTACCGGCAGGGCGTTGAAATCGATCTTTTGGATAACGGGGTCTTCTATGCCGGTGGGAAGCTCTCCCCGCACGGAATTGATCTTGGCCCGGGCCTCCTGGGACACCTCATTGATCCGCTCCTCCAGCCGGAACTGGACCACCACCGTGGAGACGCTCTCCCGAGAATAGGAGAAGACGTGCTTCACCCCGGCAATCTGGTTCACCGCCTCCTCGATCCGCTTGGAGACCTCCCGTTCCACGGTCTCGGGGCTGGCGCCGGGATACTTGGTGACGATGGAGATGACCGGAAACTCCACATTGGGATACATCTCCACCGAGAGCCGCCGGTAGGAGAAGATGCCGAGGGTCACAAGCACCAGCATCATCACTGCGGCAAAGATGGGACGCTTGATGGAAAGATCGGAGAGGATCATCCGCTACTTCCTTCCACCGGCAACGGAAACCGTATCCCCGTCCTTGAGGTTGAAGCCTCCGCGGGCCACGATCTGCTCGCCGGCGCCTACCCCTTTCACGATCTCCACTGAATCGCCGCTGACTGCTCCGGTCTCCACCTGCCTGAGCTTCGCGGTGGTGCCGGCGACAATGAACAGGTTCCCCTTCCGGGCCGCCGTATCCCACGTGGTCAAGGCCCCACGGGGGACCTGAACCACCTTGGGCCGCTGGCCAGTGATAATCCGTCCCTTGGCGAAGAGCCCTCCCTTGAGGCGGTCTCCGTCATTTCTCACTTCGGCGATCACCCGCAGCGACCGGTCGGCGGAGGAGAGTTCCGGATTGATGTACATCACCCTCCCCATGAAGGTTTTCCCGGGGAGGGCGTCCACGGTGAACTCCAGCGGCTGTCCCACCTTGACCCGGGCCGAATCGGCCGAGGGAACGGTGACCGTCAGGTTAAGGACACGGTTGTCCACTATCCGGAATATGGGCTTGCTGGCGGCGGCGGCGCTTGCCAGATCCCCCACGTTCACATCCCGCAGGGCCACTACTCCATCGAGGGGAGAGACCACAAGCCCCTTTGCCTGCCGTGCCCGGGCCTGGCGCACCTCTTCCTGGGCCACCCGGATCTGGGCCTGGGCCGCCTCTATCCTGGCCTGAGCCGCGGCCGACTCGGTGCGGGCGTCGTCTACCCCCTGCTGAGTCGCGAGCCCCGATTCCTTCAGTTTGAGAATCCGGGTCAGCTCCCGCTCCGCCCGGTTTGCACCCACCTGGGCCTGGGCCAAGCCGGCCCGGGCCGACTCCACCGACGCCTCAGCCCGCTTCACCATTGCCTCCGCCTCGGCCACGTCGATCCGGGCAAGGGGGGTACCCTTGCGAACCCGCAGCCATTCAGTCACATAGACCTGCTTCACGAGCCCCGGAATCTGGGTCTTCACATCGGCGTAGAACTTCGGTTCCAGGCTGCCGGTCACCTCGACCCCTTCCACCAGGTCACGGGGGGCAACGGCAATGACCTCCACCGCCACCGGCGGTTTCACCGCCAAGGACTTCTTCGCTTCGTCTCCCTTGCAGCCGGCAAGGGGGACAGCGAAAAGAAGCAAGGCATACATGCATATATTGGACACGTTCATCAGCTAACCCCTTCGACACCATCAGCAGTTAATACAGCCTAATCAATGCGCAAGCATACACTGATGCCGCACCGGAAGTATAGTCCCGCCACTATTACGATCAATAAAATATCCCAGAACACCATGAAAGACCGTACCCAATGAACACAAAAAGGCCGGGAGAACTGAATCCCCCGGCCTTAACCCTTAATGCTGCAAATATATTTCCCTCCTACGCTACCTCACCCGATCTCTCGCACCGCCTCCAGAAGCTCGTCAATGCCGATACCATGACGGACTACAACGCCGAAGCCGTCGGTGCCGTAGCGGCGATAGAGATCGAAGAGGGGATGCCGCTCGCCCTGTTCGTCCTTGACACTTTTCACGGTGGCTATCCCCACGTCGGCCAGTTGGGGATGGGAGCAGGAGTTGGGGCAGCCGCAAATGGACCAGGAGAGGCGTTCCCCCGCCTCCCCCAGAGTACCGGCAAGCTCCCGGGCCACATCGCGGGTTGGCGAGAGACCCATCTTGCACTCATGGTTGCCGGGGCAGATCCGGAAACAAACCCTCTCCGCCGGAGAATCGCCGCCAAAGCCGGCCGCCGCCAGGGCCCGGGCCGCATCATCGCGTAGCGCCCCATCATCGAGGATAAACAGGACATTCTGTTCCCCTGTGACGACCATGTAGCCCCCTGCATACTGCCGTGCGATCTCCGCAAGGTCAACAAGCCTCTTCGTCCCCAGTTCGCCGGCAAATATCCCCGCCGTGAGCCGCTCGGCCGCCCCCTCGGGAGGCGCCGGGGTAAGAGGGGTGGCAAGCCCTGCGCCGAGGGATAGTGAGGGTATCGTCGCAACCCGCTCCCGGACGAGTTTCACGAACTCCTCCCGACCCCGTTCCCGCACGAGATGCTTGAGCCGCTTCCCCTTGGGGGTCAATTCCCGGTACAGGGAAATGATCGCCTCGGCCAGGGGGATGAGGCGCTCTCCCGCAACTCCCTCTTCCAGGAGAAAGGATGCGTGGGGCTCCCGTCCAAGCCCTCCCGCGATCCAAACGTCATAGCTGCTGTTCCCATCGGCCCCTTCCCGAAGAATGACGGAAAGGTCCTGGATCAGGTGCCGCCCGTCACCGTAACCGGTGAATACGCCGATCTTGAACTTCTTGGGGAGCCCTTCGAACCGGGGGTTGTGGGTGAAATGCGCCAGAAGCCGGCGCGCCAGGAGTTGGGCAGCGCCATAGCCGGCATCGCCGGGCATGGCGCAGACCACGCCGCGCACCGCGCCGCCGCATGCCCCCCGCGTGGTCAGTCCCACCGATGCCAGCATCCGCCATGCTTCCGCCAGGTTTTCCTGTTTCAGCCAATGGAGCTCAATGCTTCCCCGGGTAGTCAGATGAACCGAACCGCCGGCGAACCGGTCGGCGATCTCAGCCACCCTGAGGGCCTGTTCCGTGGAGATGATCCCTGCCGGAACCTTGATCCGGAGCATGAAATTGCCCGGTTGCCGTTGCTCGTACACCCCGTCTATCCGCACGCTTTGCGGGTCGAACATCATTGTCTACCTCTTTTGTCTTAAATTGTCACACCATGCAGGACATAATCTACACTTTTATCGTCCACAATACAACCAAAGATTGCCCATGAAATTATGGCAACTCAAAATATGCCCGAACACCAAATCACGTTCGGATTATGGTTATAACAATCCTTGCCTCGCCGCGCCGTTTCGCTATACTTGTCCGGAAATCCGCGCCATTGGAGGCCCCATGCAGCACCCGCCCCTCGACTCCATCCGCAACATCGGCATAATCTCCCACATCGACGCCGGCAAAACCACGGTCTCCGAGAGGATCCTCTTCTACACCGGAGAAACCCACAAAATTGGAGAGGTTCACGACGGTGAGGCAGTAATGGACTGGATGCCCCAGGAGCAGGAGCGGGGGATCACCATCACCTCTACCGCCACGGTCTGCCGCTGGGGTGCATGGTGGATCAACCTCATCGACACCCCCGGGCACATCGACTTCACCATCGAGGTGGAACGGAGCTTGCGCGCCCTCGACGGCGCCGTGGCCATCTTCAGTGCCGTGGAAGGGGTACAGCCCCAGAGCGAGTCGGTCTGGCGCCAGGCCGACCGCTACCAGGTTCCCCGCATCTGCTTCATCAACAAGATGGACCGGGTCGGCGCCGACTACCGGGAAACCCTCCGGCAGATGGAGGAGAAACTGGGCGCTAGGCCGGTACTCCTGCAGCTGCCGGTGGGAGTTGAGGCCTCCTTCGCCGGCGTTGTGGACCTCATCGCAGGAGAATTCCTCACCTTCAGCGAGGCCGACCAGGGAAGCACCGTGGAGCGCCACCCCATTCCCGCAGAGATCGCCGGTGAAGCCATGGCCGCGCAGGAAGAACTCATAGAGGCCGCCGCTGACTTCGATGACGCCATCCTCGCCGATTTCCTTGAAGGGACGGCGATCGCGGCGGAACGGATCCGCGCGGCGATCCGGAAAGGAACCATAGCGTGCCGGATCGTTCCGGTATTCCTGGGAACGGCCCTGCGCAACAAGGGGATCCAGCCCCTCCTCGATGCCGTGGCCGCCTACCTCCCCTCCCCCCGCGACATCCCTCCGGTAACCGGGCAACGCCCCGATGGCGAAGCCGTTGACTCCCTCCCCTGCGATCCGGCCGGCCCGCTGTGCGCCTTGGCCTTCAAGGTCCAGGCGGACGAGGGGAGAAAGCTCACCTATCTCCGCATCTATTCGGGGACCGTGAAGGCGGGAGGAGCCCTCTGGAACAGCAACCGCGGCTGCTTCGAGAAGGCGGCGCGCCTCTTTCGGATGCACGCTCACAAGCGGGAGCAGATCGACGAAGCCCTGGCCGGCGACATCGTGGCCGCCATCGGCCTCAAGGAGGTGCTCACCGGCGACACCCTCTGCGATCCGGCCCACAAGGTGCTCCTCGCCGGCCTCACGGTGCCGGAGCCGGTGGTGGCCCTGGCCGTTGAGCCCAGAGGGGTCGACGACCGGGACAAGCTCCTTCCGGCCCTGGAAAAGCTCCAGTGGGAAGACCCCACCTTCCGGGTCCACGAGGACGAGGAGACCGGCCAGACGATCCTCACGGGAATGGGGGAATTGCACCTGGAGGTGGTCACCGACCGTCTGGGACGCGAGTTCGGCGTTCGGGTGAAGACCGGCCGTCCCCAGGTGGTCTACCGGGAAACCATCACCCGTCCGGCAGAACGTCAGGAGGTCTTCCGGACCGAATTCGAGGGAAAGGTCCAGGGGGGGGAGGTGCACCTGCGGCTGGCCCCCCTTCACCGGGGCAAAGGGGTACGGATCGTGGTGCCGCCGGCAGAGGTTCTCGGCATCACCAGGGAATTGCACGCAGCGCTCACCGAAAGCCTCACCCGGGGGGCCTCCACCGGCTGCGTCACCGGCTACCCCCTCACCGACCTGGAGGTGCGGGTGATTGCCGTGCCGGTGGAACAGGGCGTCACCACCGAGGGCGGGGTGCGGGCTGCCGCAGGCCGGGGGCTCATGCACGCAGCCCGTGACGGTGCGCCAACCCTCCTGGAACCCCTCATGAATCTGGAGATCATCACCCCCACCGAGTATGCCGGCAAGGTTCTTGGATCGGTCCAGCAGAAGCGGGGACGGGTGGAGGGAATCATCACCCAGGGGAACACCGAGGCGATCCGGGCCGTCGTTCCCCTGGCCGAGATGTTCGGCTACATGACCGAGCTGCGGAGCGCCACCAAGGGACGCGGCGGGTTCACCATGGAGTTCTCCCGCTTCGACCAGGCCCCCGTTTCAGTGCTCCAGCAATTCGGCCTGGCGTGAATAGATGCAAAAAAAATTAGTTAGCCTGCTTTACTTGCAGGGAAACGGCTGGTAGTATCTCATTAATAATATTGCGACAATGGGATCGATAGCGCGTCAACAAGGAGGTTAAACCATGGGAATGATGCAGGAGTTCAAGGAGTTTGCGGTCAAGGGGAATGTGGTTGATCTGGCAGTCGGTGTCATCATAGGCGGTGCGTTCGGCAAAATCGTCACCTCCTTTGTCAGCGACATTGTCATGCCCCCCCTGGGGCTCGCCATGGGGAAGGTGAACTTCACCGACCTGTTCATCAACCTCTCCGACAAACCCTTCGACAGCCTCAAGGCCGCCAAGGACGCCGGTGCCCCGGTCATCAGCTACGGCGTCTTCATCAACACGATGATCGACTTCATCATCATCGCCTTCGTCATCTTCCTGGTGATCAAGCAGATCAACCGCATGAAGAAAGAACCGGCACCTGCCCCCCCAAACACCAAGGATTGCCCCCACTGCCTGTCGGCCGTTCCCATCAAGGCCACCAAATGCGCTTTTTGCACCTCCGACCTCAAATAACCGGCACGGTTTCATAGTTCAGCCCAAGGCGATGATCCTCTGGATCGTCGCCTTTTTTCATCTCTTTTGTTGCAAAGGCACCAACTGTGCATTACAACCATTCATGAAATGACATGTTCATAGGGGGTGAGGGATGGATGTGACTGAGCAGAGGCATTTCCAGAGGGTGCCATTCGCCACGGAATCCACCATTGAATTCGGAGGGGAGCAGCACGGGGCCGAGGTGGTCGACATCTGCCTCAAAGGCGCGCTGCTCAAGCTTTCCGGGCCTCCGCAATGCAGGCGTGGCGATGCCTGTACCGTCTCCTTCGTCCTCGTCAACTCGGATATCGTCGTCCAGTTCGAGGCAGAGGTTGCCCACCTCCGTGACCAGTTCCTCGGTGTCAAACTTCTGAAAATTGACATCGACTCCATGATCCACCTGCGCAATATCGTGGAGCTCAACACCGCCGATCCCGACCAGGTCCGCAAGGAACTCTCCTTTCTCTACCGCGAGGAATGATCCGGGTTTCCGTCACCCGCTTCCCCTCCTTGACGAAATTTAAGTTGCTCCCCCGGTGCTCCCGTGCTAACAGCTTCTCCTTTCCATTTCACGCACGGGAGCACCCCATGATTCACCTCTCGAACATCACCAAACAGCACGGCGCCCAGGTCCTGTTCCGGGACGCCAGCTTCCAAATCCTCCCTGGCACCCGCACCGGCCTGGTTGGCCCCAACGGCGCCGGCAAGACCACCATCTTCCGGATCATCACCGGCGAAGAAGAGGTGGACGCCGGCGAGATGACCTGCGCGAAGAAGACGACCGTCGGCTACTTCTCCCAGGACGTGGGGGAGATGTCCGGCCGTTCTGCCCTGGAGGAGGTCATGGCCGGCTCGGCGGAGACGGTCAGGCTCGCCGCCGAGCTGAAAGAGATGGAGGCCGCCATGTGCGAGCCCCAATCCGACGACGAAATGGCGGCGCTCCTGGAGCGCTACGGCGCGGCCCAGGAGGAGTTCGAGCACCGGGGAGGCTACGACCTCGACACCCGCGCCCAGACGGTTCTCACCGGCCTCGGCATCGGGCCGGACCGTTTCCATCACCCGGTGGAGTCCTTCAGCGGCGGGTGGAAGATGCGGATCGCCCTGGCGAAGGTACTTACCCTCAAGCCCGACGTCCTTCTCCTGGACGAACCCACCAACCACCTGGACGTGGAGTCCATTATCTGGCTGGAGGAGTGGCTGGCCAACGACTTCGACGGGGCGCTCCTCATGACGAGCCACGACCGGGACTTCATGAACCGGATCGTGACCCGCATCGTCGAGGTGGCCAACAGGACGGTCACCACCTACGGCGGCAACTACGATTTCTACGAGCGGGAGCGGGACATCCGGCGGGAGCAGCTCCTGGCAAGCCACAAGCGCCAGCAGGAGATGCTCGCCAAGGAAGAGGAATTCATCGCCCGTTTCGCCGCCCGTGCCTCCCACGCGGCCCAGGTGCAGTCACGGGTGAAGAAGCTGGAGAAGATCGACCGGATCGAGATTCCCGCCGAGGAGCGGATCGTCCGCTTCGAGTTCAATGAGCCCCCGCGAAGCGGCGAGGATGTGGTGGTGATGGAGAATCTGGGGAAGGTCTGGCAGACCCCGGACGGGGGGGAGAAACCGGTCTTCGGCGGCGTTTCGGGCATCATCCGGCGGCTCAACAAGATTGCTGTGGTGGGAGTAAACGGCGCGGGGAAGTCCACCTTCCTCAAAGTCCTGGCGGGGCAGACCGAGCCCACGACCGGCACCGTGACCATCGGGGCCAACGTGGAGCTGGGCTACTTCAGCCAGCACGCCATGGAGGTTCTCGACCCGAAGAAGACCGTCTTCGAGACCGTGCAGGAGGCTATGCCCCTGGCGAACATCGGCGTCATCCGCAACCTCCTGGCGGCCTTCCTCTTTCAGGGGGATGCCGTGGACAAGCGGGTCGAAAACCTCTCCGGCGGGGAGAAGAGCCGGGTGGTGCTGGCAACGCTCCTGGCCCGCCCCGTCAACTTCCTTGTCCTGGACGAACCCACCAACCACCTGGACATCCGCTCCCGGGAGATCCTCCTGGACGCCCTCCGGAACTTCGCCGGCACCGTGGTCATCGTGAGCCACGACCGCCACTTCCTCCGCTCCCTGGTGGACCGGGTCTTCGAGGTGGATCACGGCGAGATGCGGGTCTACGAGGGGGATTACTCCTATTATCTTCACAAGAGCCACGAGCTGCACGGCCTACCCTGATTCCCGCTGCACACCCATTCCGTCGCGGGCGTGGTGATTGACATTCAGGTGGTAACTGTTACCGTTATCTACAGTCAAACCCTCGCAGAGGGAAGCATCCGAGAACCCTGACAGGTAACAGGAGGGCAGTATGACGCATATCGAAACCACACGTGTTAATGAAGTGATCGGACTGCACATCGGCACCATTCAGGAGAGCGCCCAGATGCTGAATGTGAACTGCGAGATCCAGGAGCTCGAGGCACACATCGCCACGCTTGAACAGGCTATCGCCGATCTGAAAGAAAGTCTCGCGGCGATACCCCATGGGAATCCGTGAGCCTACAAACGTCAAGGGCGACCTCACGGGCCACCCCAAGAGCATTTCTGCTTTTCGAGTCACCACATCTATCGACAGTGGGATACTCCTCGGCTTTCACCGCCCTCATCAGCGAAACCACAGATGCTCAGTGAATCTTCTGCTCGAACCTGAAGGACCAGGGGGGCTGGGGGTTTTCCTGCCGCCACAGCCCCAGGCGCATCTTCCTCGCTCTATTCTCCGCGGACACATAGCGTGACGTGAAGGGCTCCTTGAGGCGTTGCCGGTAGGCCCAGGCCCACCCCTCTTCTATCATCTCGCGGTCGATATCCCGCCCTCCGGTTTTGACCATACCAATGACTAGGAGGTTTTTGTCCACATCGACCACATCGATGGAGATCTTTTTCCCCTCAACCTTTTTCTCAAGAGCCTGTTTGGCTTCCGTGCCAAAGGGTTGGCCAGGCCGCAGCTTTCGGCGCACCTCGGGCGCGTCGAGACCGAACAGCCGGACCTTTACGGTTCTCGTACCGGACAGCAACAAGAGCGTGTCACCGTCCAGAACCTTGACAACAGTCCCCTCAAGGGTTTTCAGGGGTGATGCATGCAATGTGGAAGAACACACCGTGAAAACCGCAAGGGCAAGGATGATCGTCGCAATGCGCATGGGTTACTCCCTACAGGGAACAAGCCCCCAACAAAAAAAGCCGCTCCCGAAGAAGCGGCTTTTTTTGTTCGGCTGAAAACGGAATTACTTCGCGGCAGGAGCTTCAGCAGGAGCAGCAGCCGGAGCTTCTTCCTTCTTCACGGCTTTCTTGGCTTTCTTGGCCTTCTTGTGCTTCTTGTGGGCCTTAGCCGGCTTCTTCTCTTCTTTCTTCACTTCGCCAGCGGCGGGAGCAACAGGAGCCTCAGTCTTGACGGGCTCGGCAGCGCAGACGATACCGGCGAAAGAAATGGCGACGAGAGCAGCGGTGATGGTGGAGAGAACTTTTTTCATTTTGTTGAATCCTCCTACTCCGGAATTTGGTGAATCTGTCAGAGTAAAAGCATCTATCATGCCAGCAAACCAACATTTACAACAAATTGATTTTGCGAATATTTTCAACCTCAACCAACTACCGCACCATTTAAGGACAACCTTAAATTCTCCACACCGTACCTTATTTGAGGTACATACAAAAAAAAATCAAAAGGGACGGCCATCCCGGCCGCCCCCTTTCCCTTCACTCCTGCTTCTCGAAGTTCCCCTTCTCCTGGCACTGGGGACATTTCTGCGGCTTGCACCGCCCCTCCTTGGTGAAGCCGCAGGCGCTGCATTTCCAGGTTGCCATCACTTCGCTCCTTTCTCGGTGCCGTTTTCCAGCTTGATTAGCTCCACCGTGCCGAAGGTGGAGAGCGGTTTGTCGAAGGTCTTGTCGTCACCGGCCACGACAATCACCATCCGGTCGGGCTTCAGGTACTTCCGCGCCACCCGGAGGACGTCATCTTTCGTGACCTTGGCAATGTTGGCCCGGTAGTTCTCCAAATATCTCTCGGGGTAACCGTAAAATTCAATCCGCGCCCGTTGGGCCACCACGGCGTCGGTGCGGGCAAAGCCGAAGATGAAAGAATTGATGATGGAGTCCTTTGCCAGGGTCAGCTCGGCGTCGGTGACCGGCTCCTTCGTCATGCCGGCGATGATGTTCCGCATGAGGCTGATGGCCTTGGCGGTGGTTTCGCTCTTGGTTTCGGTCTCGGCCTCGAAGGTGCCGATGAAGCGCCTGCCGATGTCGAAGGAGGCGTGGACGTTGTAGGCAAGCCCCTCGTTGGAGCGGATCTCGGTCATGAGACGAGAGGTGAAGCCGCCCCCCAGGATGTAGTCCATGACCCGGATGGCATAGAGGTCGGGGTTGTTCTTGTCGATTCCCGGGTGCCCCATGCGGATGGCCGACTGGGGCACGGCCTTTCTGGCCAGGAGCACGACGGGCTTCACCTCCCTGGCCGGCTCGGGGACGGAGGGGTAGGCGATCTCCTCACGCTTCCACCCGGCAAAGGTCTTCTCCAGGAGGGCGATCATCTCCTTCTTGTCGAAGTCGCCGGCAACGGCGAGGATCACGTTATTGGGATGGAAATACTCCCTATGGAAGGCCACCATGTCATCGCGGGTGATGGCGGTGACCGTCTCGACGGTGGGGACCCGCCCCAGGGGGTGGTTGGGATAGACGGCCTTCTGGAACTCCCGGTCGGCGATCTCCTTGGAATCATCGTTCTGGCGGCGCAGGGCCTCGATGGTCCGCTTCTTTGCCAGGGCCACCCGGTCTTCGCTGAAGGCGGGGGCCATCATCACCTGGGCAAAAAGCTCCAGAGTCCGGGGGAGATTCCGCTTGAGACAAGTCAGGGAGACTCCCCCCGAGTCTGCGCCGATGCTCGACTCCACCGCCGAGGCCATGAACTCAAGCTCTGCATCCAGGGCCTGGGGGGGAAGCTCCCTGGTGCCGCCGCTCCGCATGACCGCGCCGGTGAGGCCGGCGAGTCCCGTCTTGTCGGCCGGCTCGTAGATGCTCCCCACATTCACGTAGGCGGTGAGGCTCACCAGGGGAAGCTCCCGATCGGGAAGCATATGGACGACCATACCGTTTTTCAGCACGACCCGCTCGGTCTTCGGCACCTCGAAAACAAGCGGTGGGAAGGTCATGGTGCGGGGATCGGCCTTCTTCGCCTCGGCCCCGAAGGCGACAACGGGCAGCAGCGCTGCAAGAATGATGAGTGCGAATCGTTTCACGATGATCATGGATTGTCCCCGTTACCCTTAGTTCTCGGTCTTCTTCGTGATGAAGCCCACGATCCTGTTCTCCCGCGTGAAGTACTTCCGCGCCACGCGGATCACGTCGTCAGGGGTCACCTTGGCCACCTTGCTCCGGTGCTCGATCAGGTAGCGCCATGTGCCCGCCACCGCCTCGTACTCGGTGAGATTGCGGGCGAGTCCGCCGTTGGAAAGCATCTGGCGGCTCTCCTCGTACTCCAGCTTATTGAGGATCTGCTGCAGTTCCCGCTCGGTGATGGGCTCCTTCTTCAAGCGCTCCAGCTCTTCGTAGACGGAGGCCTCCACCTCGGCCACGGTGTGGGGGGCGCGGGTGGTAGCGGCGATGACAAAGAGGTTCGGATAGCGGTTCCCCGGCGCCGAGAAGCTGGAAACCTCGGTGGCCAGCTGCTTCTCGACGATGAGTTTCTTATAGAGACGGGAAGTGCGGCCGTCGGCCAGGACCATGTCGATGACGTCGAAGACATAGTCATCCGCGGCCGGGAGGCTCGGTTTGTGGAAGCCCATGAGGAGCTCAGGCTCGGAATCGGCAATAATCTCCACCCGCCGCTCCCCTTCCTGGCGGGGCTCTACCACCGCCACGGGAGGCACAGGGGTCCCCAGGGGGATGGCACTGAAATACTTCTCCACCAGGGCGATGGTCTTCTCGGGATCGATGTCCCCCACGATTGCCACAATGGCGTTGTTGGGCTTGTAGTACCTGGTGAGGAATTCCTCTGCCTTGGTGCGGGTCAGATTCTCGATGTCGGACATCCAGCCGATGATGGGCTGGCCGAAGGGGTGGGCGTGGTAGGCTGAGGCCACGAAGTTCTCCCAGAGCTTCGACCCCGGCTCGGTGTCGTAGGAGCGGCGCCGCTCCTCCATCACCACGTCCCGCTCAGTGTAGAACTCCCGGAGCACGGCGTTCTGCATCCGGTCGCTCTCGATGGCGGCCCAGAGTTCCAGCTTGTTGGCCGGCATATTGATTAGGTAGGTGGTGCCGTCCTTGCTCGTGAAGGCGTTGTAGCCGGCCCCGCCGTTGCGGGCATAGATCTCGGCGAACTCCTCCTTGATGACGTACTTGGCCGCCTCGGCCTCAAGCTCGTTGAGCTTCTTCTGCAGGTCGGCCACCTTGGCCGGATCGGCCTTGTCCCCCTTGGCCTTCTCCGCCACGAGAGGTAGGGCCGTCGCCTCGATCTTGTCCAGAAGCGGCTTCTCGGCGGCGTAGTCCTTCGTCCCGAGGGTTTTGGTCCCCTTGAAGAGCATGTGCTCCAAAAGGTGGGCGATCCCCCGCTCATCGCTCCGCTCGTCCACGCTCCCCACCCGGAAGCGGATCCACGCGGCCGCCGTGGGGGAGGTGTGGCGCTCCACCATGAGGAGCTTCATGCCGTTTTTCAGGGTATGCTCCAGCACCCGCTCCTCCAGGCCGGCCCCGAAGGCAGGCAGGGAGAAGAGCATCACCATGAAGCAGACAACAAATCGTACCGTTTTCATCAGCACCTCGTTTCGTTCCCTCTATTGAACCAGGATATTCCATTGGGCGGCACAGCGCACCGGCACATCGTACCGTATACCCGTGCAAAGTCAACGCAGCCGTACCGCCGGGCGATGGCTTCCATTGTATCGCGAAGGTGGCCCCCCGCAGCCCTACGGTTTCGTCGCGGTAAATATTGCCCGCAGCGGCGCCGGGTGCCCTTCCATCGTCTTCCCGCCGTCATCCGGATCAAGGAAATCCGCCAGCGACTCAAAGCGCATCCACTCCGTCGCGCGCTGCTCCTCGCAGGTAGTGCGGGTGGCGTCGACACAGGCAATCTCCGTGAAGCCGCAGCGCTGCAGCCAGAGGGTCAGCGCCGCAATCGACGGGAGGAACCAGACATTGCGCATCTTGGCGTAGCGTCCCGGCGGCATGAAGATCGTCTCCTGCTCCCCCTCGACAATCAGCGTCTCCAGAATCAGCTCCCCCCCGGGGCGCAGGCACCCCTTCAGCTCCAGAAGATGATCCAGGGGAGAACGACGGTGGTAGAGGACCCCCATGGAGAAGACACTGTCGAAGCAGGCCGGATTCGGCGGGACATCCTCAATGCCGATGGGGATCACATGATGCCGGGGGTCCCGCAGGTAGCGCTGCATCACCTGGAACTGCATCACCGAAACCAGAAAGGGCTCGATGCCGAGGACGAAGTCGGCGCCGGCGCCGCGCATGCGCCAGCCATGATAGCCGTTGCCGCAGCCGACATCCAGGACTCTGCGCCCGGCGAGCGGTTGAATGTGCGGCAGCAGGCGCGCCCACTTCCAGTCGGAGCGCCACTCGGTATCGATGTCGATGCCGAAGAAACTGTAGGGGCCCTTGCGCCAGGGGTGAAAGGCCTGCAGCCCGGCGATCAGCTCTTTGCGGGTGACTGCGCCGAGATCGGCGCCGGAACCGATGGTGACATTGTCCTGCAGTGCAATCAGGGATGGGTGCAGCTCCGGCAGCGCCTGCAGCGCGCTCAGCCAGCCCGGCATATCGCCGTACCTTTGGAGGAGCTGACTCTCGGACAGGGTCACCTGCAGCTGCTCGGCCCAGCGCTCCTGCCCCATGGCGGCAAGGTGCGGGAAGAGGGAGTCGTACCAGTTCATTTCATCGCCACCAGAGAGGCGAAGTTGAAACACTGGAACCAGAGCTCGAAGAACGAAAAGCCCGCCGCCTTCAGGCGCTCATGATGGCAGGCAAGGGCCTCGGGGATCAGCACCTTTTCCAGCGCCGACCGTTTCTGGCTGATCTCCAGATCGCTGTAGCCGTTGGCCCGTTTGAAATCGTGATGCAGCTCTTCGTGGAACTGCTGCCGCCCCGGCTCGCTGAAAGCAATCTTCTCGGAGAGGATGAGCACGCCGCCGGGCCTGAGCCCGGCATGGATCCGCTCAATCAGCGCCAGGCGCTCTGCCGGGGGGATGAACTGCAGGGTGAAGTTGAGGACGACGACCGAGGCGTTCTCAATGGCGACCTCCTGCAGATCGGCACAGATCATCGTCACCGGCACCGTCGGTGCCGTATCGAGGGCCAGCAGTTCACGGCCCCGCGCGATCATCGCCGGAGAGTTATCCACCGCAATAATGTCACAGTCCGGCTGAGTGATCCGCTGGCGCATGGCAAGGCTCACCGCCCCGAGGGAACAGCCGAGATCATAGCAGTGACTCCCGGCCTGGGCGTATTTCGCGGCAACGATACCGATATTGGAGATGATCATGCCGTAGCCGGGGACCGAGCGCTGTATCATGTCGGGAAAGACGGCGACAACCCGTTCATCGAATTGAAAATCGATCATTTTCTGCAATGGTGCCGCATAGATGGCATCAGTCTTGTGGGTCACGGTCTCCTGGTCCTTTTCAATCTGGTTGTTCGTAATAAGGTGAAGATATCGGGTTTGCTGCCGGACATCAACCCTTGTTGACTGTCACCACACACACCGCCCGGCGCAGGGTGCAGTGAACTCTTAACTCTTTACTGTTCTAAAGCGGGAAGTAAGTGTTAGGTTTATCTGCGCATATCATAAATTTCATCACCGACAACCATCTTGAAGTCGTAAAATGATTTGCCTTGATAAGTTATTTCTTTTGCCAGAATCACGGCATTGGGACGATATGCATATTGATATCCATACTCTGCACACGTCAAAACCTTATTATCAGAAAAAACTATAACTCTTCCGTGCTTACAACCTTTGAAAGCACCTTCTTCACTTTCATCATCGTCATACCAACCTTTTATTGTTTTGCTATCAACAATGACGTAACCAACAAGATCAGCAAGCTCGTCAGCCAAATCTGCATATGCGGTTGAGGCGAAGCACAACAATACAAGTATAATAAGTGCTCTCATGTGTTTCTCCTTTAGCCTAACGGCTTGAGGGTCTGCTGTTGAGCGAAGCAGAAACAGCAGCACCCGAGTGTTGGGCGCTTTCCATTTTATCCAATGGTGCTCTGAACCCAATCGTATGCCATAGTAACAGCATCAACAATACCGCCAATAGCTGAAACTCCCTTCAAACAGTCCTTCACCTGTCCGAGGTGCGAGAGTATTGACGTCTTGTCAGGGGTTGGCTTTTTTGCTTCTTCAATTGCTTCAAGAATCGGAATTTTTGCCTTGCTCTCGACTAGCTCGTTAATTACCTGTCCGTCACGAGCTTTTGCCAACTCTTGCTTAAGCAGATCAAGTTGAGCCACAAGGTCAGTGTAATTTTGAATGGACCCAAAATTTATATTGCCAGCAGCATTATATTGATATGTTACCTGCTGCCCGCGTTGATCAAAAATAGTGCTTTGGTTCGGCGACCCAGATATAACACTTGCACCTGGACTGTTAGTTAATATGACAATGTTAGCAGGGAAGTGTGAAGTGGGTTTATGGTCTAAAGCATCCTCCACTTCTTTTATGCCCCAGTGTGTAATTGTTCCAACCCCTCCAAGAGCCATCCATTTTGTCAGCCCCTCACCTTTGAGGTATTCGAATGCTTCTAGCGCAACGTCTGCTCCTATTCCAATCTCTTCACCTACCTCCTTGATATCAATTAGATGCCGTTCGGCCACACCATTTGTCAGCTCATAAAGTTTGTGAAGAAGAAGGAATCGGCTTTTCCGTTTTTCGTCTAAAGTGCTCATGTTTTATGGCTCCATATCTTTGATAAATGAGAGTGAAGATAGAATTATTGTTAATCCCAGTAATGATGCGAGAATAACCCACGGCCAGAGGGATGGCTTCGTAGTACTAATATCAGTAAAAGCCCAATTTGCAGTGATACCAGTTAGAAGGCTGCCGACCAATGCCCCAATTTGCAGACTGTATCGTTTTTGCTTACGCCCATATAGACGCTGAAAGTCTAGGCGCATGGATGCTCGTTCAGCATCCTTTCCGCTAAACTTTAGAGTCTTTCGTTTTTTAGTTGAAGCGCCTTTGGTTGAGGAGTCCGCAGTGCTGGTGGACTTTCAGAAGGAAGTAG
>NZ_JAHDIW010000024.1:0-36013 GCF_018531165.1 Geobacter grbiciae
TACTTCCTTCTGAAAGTCCACCAGCACTGCGGACTCCTCAACCAAAGGCGCTTCAACTAAAAAACGAAAGACTCAAAGATTGCGTTCATTTGACATAGACACCCCTTTTCTCGAAACGTCCCCGGCTCCGCCGCATCTCGTTCTGCCGGGCATACTTTCCAATAATATGCATGGTGAGACCTATGGGGTTGAAGTGGCTGCCGATTGGTCAGCCCTTGAGTGGTGGCGACTCCAGGCGGCATACACTTTATTGGAGATGAGGCTTGGGCTTGATTCCAGCAGCGGCTTCCAAAATAGTTCGAATGACTACCTGAAATTTGTTGAGGGGACAAGTCCACAACACCAGGGCTCACTCCGCTCATCCATGAACCTTGGCAGAAACGTCGAATTGGACCTCTGGGTACGGTATATGGATAACCTGCCGTATTTCGAGATAGACCGCTATGTAACGCTTGATGCACGCCTGGCATGGAAACCAACGAGGAACCTGGAGCTTTCACTCGTTGGCAGAAACCTTGCCGACAATCATCATCCCGAGTTCAAATCAGTTATCATTTCTACCGCCCCCACGGAGGTGGAGCGGAGCTATTACGGGAAAATCACCTGGCGCTATTAGTCGGCAGCAACGCAACCCACATCGAAATCAACCAAGACAACGGATATACAGAAAAGACCCTGTGATCAAGAGAGCTGTCACAATCCTCATCATACTGGCGTGGTGCATACTGAGTCTGCCCACCGTTCAGGCGGAGGAGCGCCTTCCCAGCGAGTACCAGGTCAAGCTGGCGTTCCTCCTCAATTTCGCCCGGTTCGTCGAGTGGCCCAAGGACGCGTTTGCCGATGCCACTTCACCGATCATCCTGGGGATTCTCGGCGACGATCCGTTTGGCACCTCCCTCGCATCGATCAGGGGCAAGACCATTCATGGAAGGAAGGTCCTCATAAACAAATTCAAGGATGTCGACGACATACGAGACTGTCATATCCTCTTCGTCAGCAGTTCGGAAATAAACCATCTTTCGCGTATCATCCCCTTCCTCAGGCAAGCGAAGATCCTTTCGGTCGGCGACATGAGGAAGTTTGCCCAGAAAGGCGGGGTGATAAATTTCGTCGTAGAAAACGATAAAGTCGGCTTTGAAATCAATGTGGATGCAGGGAAACGCGCAGGCCTGCAGATAAGCTCCAAGCTGCTGAGCCTGGCGCGAATCGTTCGCGATTCGCAATAGAGTGCTGGTATGCGGATATTTCGACAAGCGACGATAACGCGGAAAATGATGCTGATCAGCATGGCGACGACCGGCGTAGCACTGCTCATATCCGGGGCTGTCCTGATATTCAATGAGATGGTTTCATACCGCCGCTCCCTGGTGAACAGCTTGACGGTTCAGGCACGGATCACCGGCAGCAACAGTACGGCGGCACTGAGCTTTAACAATCCGAGGGTGGCACATGAAATGTTGGGGGCTCTGAGCGATGCGCCCAATATCGTCCAAGCGACAATTCATACCCGCGAGGGTGAGGTATTTGCCCGTTACCTGCGAACCGGGGAGAGAGTCAAACCGATCTCCCCTCCCCCGAAGAACGGCTACTCTATTGCTGCCAACAGCATTGTTGTGGTCGAGCCCATCATCCTCGACCAGCAGCCGATCGGAACCATACTGATCGAATCGGATCTCAGGGAACTGCATGGACGCTTGGGGTGGTATACAGTGATCATGGTCATCGTCTTCTCGGGATCGCTCTGGGTTGCCTTCCTCCTGTTGTCAAGGATGCAACGGGCTGTCACCAGCCCCATCCTTGATCTGGTGCAGGTAATGGGTACCGTTTCCCGCGAGGGCAACTATTCCGTGCGGGCCTCGGCATGGCATGATGACGAACTCGGCTCCCTGGCGCAAGGGTTCAACGAGATGCTGGTCCAGATCCAGAGCAGGGATAGCGAGCTGGAGTTGCATCGCAGAGATCTTGAGCAAACAGTGACAAGCCGTACGGCGGAACTCGCGGACGCCAACGAACAGCTGCAGCGTGAGCTTGTGGAGCGCCAGCGCGCTGAAGAGCAGCTGCAACGTTATTCCGGGGAACTGCGGGACATCAACGATGAGCTCAAAAGCTTTGCCTATATGGTCTCGCACGATCTTCGGGCACCGCTCATCAACATTAAAGGGTTTGCTTCCGAGCTCGATCTGGCGCTGAAGGACGCGATCCCCCTCCTTGAGCACTCTCTCACCACGCTGAGCGGAAAAGAACGTGAGCAGGTCAGGTGCGCCTTGCAGCAGGATGCACCAGAGGCGCTCGCATTCATCAGCTCTTCGGTCAACCGGATGGATGCGCTCATCAATGCGGTACTGCAACTCTCTTATATAGGGCGGCGAGAAATCAGGCTCGAAACAGTCAGCGTCACAACGATCGTCCATTCAATCCTGCAATCGTTGCGACACCAGCTTGAGCAGCGCAGCGTCACGGTCACGGTCGGCGAGCTTCCGGAAATCATCATAGACAAAATGGCGCTTGAGCAGATCATTGGCAACCTGCTGGACAATGCGGTCAAGTACCTGGCACCGGAACGCCCCGGACGCATCGAAGTCAACGCCTACGAAGAAGCGGATGGGACGACTCTCCGCATCAGCGACAACGGACGCGGAATAGCACCGGGTGACAGGGAGAAGATGTTTGAGCTGTTCCGTCGGGGAAACTGCCCGGATACCGTGGGAGAAGGGATGGGCCTCGCCTACGTGAAGACCCTTGTGCGTCGCTTCGGGGGACGGATCGAGTGCGACTCAAAACCGGGAGTGGGGACAACCTTTAGTGTCTTTATCCCAAAACAATCATATTCAGGGAAGGAGTATCAGTAAGCTCTCCGACGCGCCTCCTTTCTTGACATAAGGGGTATTGTTGCTAGGGTTTATTATCGTCATTCTCAGCCTCGCGTGAAACAGCATTACTGCCGACTGTCACTGCCGAACGACCGCCGAAAGGTGCTACCGTAACCTCGATTCCAGCAGTGAACGGACCAAGGATGGGCTCGTACGGCAATGTTTGTTCAGAGACGTACCACCTTCAGCAATAGCCGGCGTCAGTGCGTAGTGCTGGCAGCCGTCGTGTTCATCCTCTCTGGTTGCATCAAGGTGGGGCCGGATTTTCACCGGCCCGATGTCGCGGTTCCATCTGACTGGACGGAGGCAGGAGAAAACCAGGGGGAAACCGGCCCCGCGGATTATCGCAGTTGGTGGCGGGTATTCAACGACCCGATCCTCGACCGCCTTATTGACCTCGCTTACCGTGAGAACCTCACCCTCAGGATCGCCGGAGCGCGAGTGCTCGAAGCCAGGGCGCTGCTCGGCATAGTGGTCGGAGAGTTTTTCCCGCAGACCCAGCAGGGCTTTGGCTCGGTTCACTACAACAGGACAAGCCAGGGGTCTGTGCAGACCGGCACCCAACAATCTTCCGCCAGCCAAAGCAGCGCGTCGCTCGGAGGTGGCTCAGGGTTATCGTTCTGGCAATCGCAGATCGGGTTGACTGCCAGTTGGGAACTCGATTTCTGGGGCAAGTACAGGCGGGCCATCGAATCGGCCGATGCAAGCTGGCTTGCCTCTGTGGCCGACTACGACAATGCACTTGTGGCTCTTACGGCGGATGTCGCCAATTCCTACATAACCATCAGGACCCTGGAAACACGACTCGACATTGCCCGCCGGAACGCACAAACCCAGAGAGAGAACCTGAACATCGCTGAAGCCCGGTTCAAGTACGGCACAGCAACACAGCTGGATCTGGATCAGGCCGAAACTTCGCTCAATAACACCCTTGCCACGATCCCCTCCCTGGAAGCGCAACTCCGGCAGACGAAACACGGTCTCAGCGTCCTGCTGGGAATGGCGCCGGGTGATCTGTCCGGCTATCTGAATGGCCCTGCCCATATCCCCGTTTCTCCCCCCCAGATTGTGTTGGGCATCCCGGCCGACCTGCTGCGCCGCCGGCCCGATATCCGCGCCGCGGAACACCGTGCAGCGGCCCAGAGCGCCCAGATCGGCGTGGCAAAGGCTGACCTCTATCCCGCTTTCTCCCTCTCCGGCACGTTCGGATTCCTCTCAACCGATATCGGCAGTGCCAGCCTGAGCGACATGTTCAACTGGAGCAGCCGCTTCATACAGGCAGGCCCATCATTCCAGTGGAACATCCTCAATTACGGCCGGATTTCGAACAATGTCCGGCTCCAGGATGCCCGGCTCCAGGAACTGCTCATCACCTACCAGAACATGGTGCTCACCGCCCAGCAGGAGGTGGAAGACAACCTGGTAGCCTTCCTGCGGGCCCGCGACCGGGCCGAATTCCTGGCGCGGAGCACAGCCGCTGCGGCGAGATCTCTCGATCTTGCGGTCCTCCAGTATCAGCAGGGGATCAAGGACTTCACCACTGTGCTTATCGCGCAGCAGTCCCTCTTGAATGAGCAGGACAGCCTTGCCACGACCATGGGCAACATCGCGAGCAGTCTGGTTGGTGTGTACAGGGCACTGGGGGGCGGTTGGGAGATACGGGAAGGAAAAGAACTGGTTCCCCCTGAAATCAGAGAAAAAATGGAACAGCGGACCGATTGGGGAAAACTCCTCGCCCCGGCATCATACAATCCGCCCGTCCCGCCGGAGCGCAAGCCAGGGGTCCGGGGGCCGGACTGGTGACCGTTTTGCCGCGGCATCATGAATAGATCAGTACTGAGCGGAGACATTCGATAGTCTGATACGGGCCAGGGAGGCAATGCGGCTATGTTTCGCGGAATGAAAACCTCTTTCCAACCCTTACATTGCCTTGTGCTCTGGATCCTGCCACTTCTCGCCCTTCTTCAGGCCGGATGCAAGAAGCCCCCGCCGCCCCCTCCCCCGCCCCCGAAGGTGACTGTTTCTCACCCCCTGAAACGTGAAGTTACCGATTACCTGGAACTGACCGGCAACACCCAGGCCGTCAACTCTGTGCAGTTGGTCGCTCGTGTTCCCGGGTATCTTGAGAAGGTCTTTTTCCGGGACGGGCAGATGGTCAACAATGGTCAACCGCTCTTTCAGATACAGCGGAACACCTATGAGTCCGCCCTCAGCCAGGCCGAAGGCCAGGTCATGGCGCTGAGATCGCAGCTTGAATACGCCGAAGGTCAACTGATCCGATACTCCAACCTGTTGCCCCATAAGGCCGCTACCCAGACTGACGTGGACAACTGGAGATACCAGCGGGACTCTGCCAGGGCCAACCTGAAAGCCGCGGAGGCGAATCGGGACCTCGCAAGGCTCAATCTTGGCTACACCCTGGTCTCGGCCCCCTTTAGCGGACGGATCGATCGAAGACAGCAGGACCCGGGAAATCTGGTGGGCTCTGAAACGAACAACACCGTTCTTGCCCAACTCATCCAGATCGACCCCATTTACGTATATTTCACGGTCAGCGACCTGGATCTGGCCCGGATGCTCAAGACAAACAGTCTTCCCGGCGTTGCCAAAACAGAAAAACGCCCGGTTTTTATCGCCCTTGCACAGGAAGAGGGATATTCGCACAAGGGTTATGTCGATTTTGCCGCCACAAGCCTCACCCCTACCACCGGAACGCTGCTGTTACGGGGAGTCTTCCGGAATCCGTCAGGAAGGATACTCCCCGGATTGTACGCGAAGGTCCGCCTCCCGCTGGAGAGAAGGGTCGCCCTCCTGATTCCCGACACGGCCATAAGAAGCGACCAGCAGGGGTCGTACGTGCTGACCGTGAACGGCAAAAATACGGTGGAGCGGCGCGCCGTCAAGACAGGCCACCAGGAGGATTCCCTGCGCGTGATCGAACAAGGCCTTGACGGAAGCGAATGGGTCATCGTCAAAGGGCAGCTGAAAGCCCCCTCCGGAAGCCGTGTAACCCCCCTACAGGAGAATGCGGAGCCAACATCCGCCCCTTCCCGCACCACCGCGGAACCGAAGGTTAAGCCGTGATTTCCCAGTTCTTCATCGAACGCCCCATCTTCGCCAACGTCATCGCGCTGGTCACGGTCATCATCGGGCTGATATTCCTGAATCGCCTGCCAGTGGCCCAGTACCCCCAGATCGTACCGCCGACCATACAGGTGACCGCGCGCTACCCCGGCGCAAGCGCGGAGGTTGTCGCGGCGACCATCGGGGTACCTATCGAACAAGCGGTGAACGGCGTGGAAGGCTCCATCTACATGTCGTCCACCAGCGGGAGCGACGGCTCCTATAGTCTGACCATCACCTTCGATGTCGGAACCGACCTCAACACCTCCCTGGCCCTTGTCCAGAATCTGGTAAACACCTCCCTGGCCCAGCTTCCGGGCGGGGCGCAGCAGCAGGGAGTCACCGTAAAAAAAGTCTCCCCCAACATCCTGCTGGTGGCCAGCCTCTATTCTGAGGATGAGAGATTCGAGGAGATCTTCCTCTCCAACTATGCCGTCATAAACCTGCAAAACCCGCTGGCCAGGCTCCCCGGCGTCGGCCAGGTACGGGTATTCGGCGCTGGTCCGTACAGCATGAGGGTCTGGCTCGACGCCAAGAGGCTCCAGAGCTTCGACCTCACCACAAGCGACATTTTGACCGCCATCCAGAGACAGAACGTCCAGGTGGTGGCGGGACAGCTCGGCGCCCCGCCGGTTCCGGCGAGCCAGAGTTTCCAGTTCACCGTTACCACCCTTGGCCGGCTCTCTGATGTGGGGCAGTTCGAAGATATCGTCGTCAAGACCGCAACCGGCCCGGCTCCGCAGGTGGTGCGGCTGCGAGACGTGGCACGGGTGGATCTGAGCCAGCAGAACTTCAGTAATTACGCCCGGTTCACCGGCCACAAATCAGCCCAGATCGTGGTCTTCGCCCTTCCGGATGCCAACGCCATCGATGTGGCCGACAGCGTTTACAAGGCTCTGGACGGGATGAGCAAGAAATTCCCCGACGGGATGAAACACGCCATCCGCTACGACACCACCAAGTTTGTCAGGGAGGCGATCTCCAGTGTCTACGACACGCTCTTCATAGCCGCATTCCTGGTGCTCTTCGTCATCCTCCTGTTCCTGCAGAACATCAGGGCGATGCTGGTTCCGGCAACCACTGTGCCGGTCACCATCATTGGCGCCTTTATCGCCATGGCCGGACTCGGTTTCACGATTAACCTGATGACCCTGTTCGCGCTGGTGCTGGTCATCGGGATCGTGGTGGACGACGCCATCGTTATCGTGGAAAGCAGCTCATACTATATCGAAAAGGGGCTTGCCCCAAAGGAGGCCACCATCAAGGCGATGCGGGAACTGACCGGGCCGGTGATGGGGATTACCCTTGCCCTGGTCGCAGTCTTCCTTCCGGCGGCCTTCTTCCCGGGAATCACCGGGCAGATATTTCGCCAGTTCGCCCTGGTAATCGCCTCGACGGCTGTGATCAGCGCCATCAACGCACTTACCCTGAAGCCGGTCCAGTGCGCCTTATGGCTGAGGCCGCGCGGGGAAAAACAGCCTAACTGGTTCTACCGGGGATTCAACCGGGCGTTCCAGTCCTTCACCAATGTCTACATTGGGATAGTCTCCCGGATGGTGAAACGACCGGTTCTGTTCGTTGTCATCTTCGCCATCATCGTCACAACCTCGTTCCTGGTATTCATAAATCGCCCCCTCGGCTTTCTCCCCACCGAGGACCAGGGTTACGGCGTCCTGGTGTCCCGCATCCCCGAAGGGGCCTCACAGCCCAGATCGGAGAAGGTGGCGGCGCAGATCAACGAGATTCTCAAAAAGACCTCCGGTGTCGACTTCTGGGTCCACATCGGCGGATTGTCGATCCTGGATGGTGCCAACGTCTCAAACATGTCCACCACCTTCGTCGTTTACAAGGACTGGAGCGAGCGGGGCTCCGCCCTGAACCAGGACAGGATCATAGCGAGCATCAATCGCCAGCTTGCCGAGGTCCAGGAGGCACAGGCGTTTGTGGTCATCCCTCCGCCAATCCGGGGCCTCGGTCAGACTGGCGGTTTCCAGATGATGGTGGAGGACCGGGGGAACGTCGGTCTTGAACGGCTCAAGGATGCCACTGACGAGCTGATGCGAAGCGGCAACTCACGGTCTGAACTGAAAGGCCTCGCCTCCACCTTCAGCCTAAGCAGCCCCCAATTGTACCTGGATATCGACAGGACCAAGGCGGAGGCCCTCCTGGTACCCATGTCGAATGTCTTCGAAACCCTCCAGGCATACCTCGGATCCTCGTTCGTGAACCTCTTCAACAAATACAACCAGGTCTTCCAGGTCTATATTCAGGCCGACAGCCCTTACCGCATCAGGCCCGAGGACATAGGAAAACTCTATGTGCGCAACCAACGGGGAGAGATGGTTCCCCTCGGCGCCCTGATTACTGTCAGGCAGACCCAGGGCCCCGAACTGATAACCCGGTACAACCTCTACCCAACCGCCGCCATTTTCGGCTCCGCCGCCCCCGGCTTCAGCTCCGGCCAGGCCCTGACCCTGATGGAGCGGATGGCCGCCGAAAAGCTCCCTGAGGGGATTGACTTCGACTGGACCTCCACCAGCTTTCAGGAAAAGAAAGTGGGCAAACAAGCCTACTTCATCTACGCCCTCTCGGTCATCCTGGTCTACATGGTCCTGGCGGCCCTGTACGAAAGCTGGACTTCGCCCGCAGCGATCATTCTCGTGGTCCCGATAGCGCTGGTCGGAGTCCTTCTGGCCCTCATCATCCGTGGCTACGACAACAACCTCTATACTCAGGTGGGACTAGTGCTGATGATTGCCCTGGCGAGCAAAAACGCCATCCTTATCGTGGAATTCGCCCGCGACCTCCACCACGGAGGGATGTCCATAGCCGAGGCCGCCATCGAGGCAACCCGCCGCCGGTTCCGTCCGATCGTCATGACCTCGTTCGCTTTCATCCTGGGAGTCGTTCCGCTTGTGGTCGCATTCGGAGCGGGTTCGGCGGGCCAACGTGCCATCGGCACTGTCGTCTTCGGAGGCATGATCTCCTCCACCCTTCTCGCCATCCCGTTCGTTCCGGTGTTCTATGTGGTCTTGGAACGTATGAGTGAATGGGTAGGCAATTGGCGCGCAAAGAAGATCCTGCGTCGATGATTCGTGCGGCTTCAGTCATCACTCACTTTATCGTTTCACCAGATTCCATGGTACCTCGACTCAGATCCCGGTCATTTTATTCACGACCTTCTTGACAAGCTTTCCTTCTATTGCAGAGACATAGTTCCTGAAATGGTCGGTGATCATGTGCTGCTCCAGGGAGGCCATGCTTTCCCAGTTCTCATAAAATATGAACACCCCAGGATCTTCGTTGTCCTGATGGAGTCTGTACTCCATACACCCTCTCTCTCGCCGCGTCGGGTCGATCAGCTTGAGAAGCTCGGCTTTTACCGGTTCGATGAACTCCTTTTTCACTACAACCTTCGCAATAACGGTTACTGCCATGTTTCCCTCCATTTGTGAAATTTATTGGTGGCACCAGGGTCGCAGGTGCCAGCGCTCTCCAAAAAATCCGCCTAAGTGAACTGATGAGAATAAATAACATCTCCAGGCTGCCGCTCAACCTCGACACTCTTTGCCTGATAATCGTAGGTATAGGTCAGATAACAGTTCACCCGCGGGTCATTCAGGATATTCGGGGTGAACGCCACCAGGTTCGTTCCGGCACACCGCGCCGAGGGAGCCAGCAACCCGGGATGCCCTTCTTTGTGCAATCGTTCAGCGATCTGCTGCGTAAAGCTGTAATCATCGGAAACAAGATCCGGGTATCGCTTTTCTTTCCCGACCAGATCTATCAGAACAGCACGGGCGCGGACCAGATACACAGCCCTTTCCCGCACCAATCGCCCCGTTAACCCTTCAACCTGCGATTCCTCTCGCATCATATGGAAGACGGTTTCATGGATGCTGGTCTCCAATTGCAGGGAACCATACCACACGCCGAACGACCCATTCCCATAGCGCGAAAGTAAAAATGGCTCTTTGGTGAACGGGTAGTCAATGGCTGTTGTGTAGTGAAAACCCCTATCGATCAGGCCGATAGGAATTAATTCTTTAACTCTTGCTTCAGCAACGGTCGCATACTGACTCTGGCCCGCCTCGTCGGTGAGATCGTCAAAAAGATCGAGCGATTCACGCAATGAGACGATATTCCGGAATACGTCCCCCTGGAAATCATTGGTTTTTACGAACAGGGCCTTCACTAGAGCCCTCGGTAATAATCGAGATATCGCGCCACCCTGGCGAGCCCGATAATTCCCTGTTCCTTCATAACCGCCAGAGGGGTGAGATTGTTGAATGCGGTGTTGCGTCGATTCACCCAGGAATAACGGATTTCGGGATTGTATGGGTAGAGTAGCCGCAGCGATTTGTGAATAGACAGAAGATAACCGACCCGGTCGAGAGAATCGCGCCCTTCAGGCAAAGCCTCACCTTTTGCATACTTCGCGAGAAGACCGCGGCTCTTTGGGCTAAGCCCCAACAATTCCAGTTGGTCGGCAGTCGACAGCCCCCAATGGGTAAAGAGCTTGATGATCATTTTGGCCAAGGCGCCGCGTGCTTCCGTGCTGTGCAGGTCAATTTCCGACGGTCGAATCTGAGTCAGCAGCATTGTGAGCACCTCCCTTCATGCTCAATACTACACCAGAAATGTGCAATACACAACAAACCGCTTTCCCTTACCCACCATAATCGCCCCGTCCCTGTGCGTTGGATCATGGATAGAAGTCCGGCCCCTGTTCACTCCTGAAACTGTTCCAGTGCCGCAGCAAGTTCGACAATCTTTTTCACGACCAGCTCTTCCAACCGTTTCCCCTTTTCGGCGGTGGCTTTGGCGGGATCGCCCCAGACGCCGTTCGGCCAGTATTTCCTCTTGTTCCGGACCAGGATGCCCGTGGGGAACGAGGGGAATTCCCGCTCTCCCCTCCCCTGCACCAGATGCGGATGGGTGTGCAGAATCCGCGACGTCTCGATTTCGCCGGCATGGGCGTCCCCTTCCGTCTCGATGATCCCCTTCCCTTCCCGGCTGGCAAGCTCGTATTCGGTGACGACCGCAATCCTGATGTCGGGAATCTCCGGTAGAAGCTCCTCGCCGGCGTCCTGAAGGGCCATGCGGTGGGAGCCCCCTGCATGGCCGGTAAGAATGATGAAATTCCTCATCCCCTGCGCGTAGAGCGAGCGAACGATGTCTTTCATGAGGCACTTGAGGGTTGCGGTGGTGATGGAGATGGTGCCGGGGTGGCATGAGGTGGAGCGGCAAGAGCCGTAGTGAATGGGCGGGGCCACGAAGAGCGGAATCTGCAGGGCTGCCTTCTTCCCCACCTCGTAGGCCTGGATGGTGTCGGTGGAAAGCGGCAAATGGCAACCATGCTCTTCAACGGACCCGAAGGGGACGAAAACCGTCCTGGTCCGCTTCAGCCCCTCCTCGAATTCGACCATGGTCATTGTTTCGACGATCACGTTGCTCCCGTCCTCCCTTACAGCTGGGCCATGAACTTGTGGGTCTGGGGGATGATGCGAACTTCATCCAGGTGGCGGCAGGCAATCTCCTGGAATTCCAGCGCCCTGACGGGGTTAATGCCGACTCTCCCCCCCGGTTCGGTGACGGGCTGGAGGATTAGGGGAATATGGCTGTTTATGGCGGCAATCAGTTCACTGGCGCGGATAATTTCCCATTCCTCCGTTTCATCCCCTACGATAATTTTTACAAAGACATTCTTTCTGGCGGCAATTTGAAGAAAACTCCGGTGGTCGTCCCACAGGCCGGTGCTTCCCGAAGTGGAAGGGATCTTGATGTCCATGCCGATGATATCGATATGGTCAATGAGAAGCCCAAGGACCGAGTGCATGGTGCCGTTGGTTTCCAGATAGACGGGAAGGATATTTCTCAGTTCCGGGAGCCAGGCCGAAAGAGCGGTGTGACTGAGAAGCGGTTCCCCGCCGGTAATGCTGATGGAATGGTGGACTCCCGGCCATCCCCGCTGCCATCCGTCGATGAGTGAGACGATGCGATCAAGGGTCACGGGGTTTGGGGTGGGGACGAAATCGCGCCGGCCGGGAGTCTGCTCCACAAGGCAGGGCTCGGCGGTTATTTCAGTGGGGGTGTCGCAATAGTCGCAGGAGAGGTTGCAGCCCCGGAAGCGGACGAAAACCTGCCGCAGCCCTATCAGCATCCCCTCTCCTTGGACAGAGGAAAAAACTTCAGCCAGTTCTGCGGTCGGCTTACTCATAGTAGGTGGCGGCAGCGTTGTCCGACTCCCAGACGGTGATGCTCTCGACCTTGACATTGCCGTCATTGAGCCGCTTGGAAAGCTCCTCGTAAAGGAAGCGGGAAATGTTCTCGGAAGACGGGGAAATTTCCCGGAACGGGGTCAACTCGTTGAGGTATTTATGGTCGAGGGTGCGCAGGATTGCGTTCGTCTCCTGCTTGAGGATTTTAAAATCGATCCCGAGGCCAGCCTTGTCAAGCTCCCAGGCCGTCACGGCCACTTCCACCTTCCAGTTGTGTCCGTGGAGATTCTCGCAGTCTCCCTGGTAGTTGATGAGACAATGGGCAGCGGCAAAAGATGTGTGAATCGCCAATTTGTACATTGGTTGCTCCCCTGTTCAATGATTTCATTAGCAGCTTTTTGAGCGGAGCGATAGTACCATGGGAGGTGCCAAAATGCAAAATATCTCCCTGTTGGCGAGACCTTTCTGTTTACTTGGGTAAGTATGTATGGTTAAATTTCGCATCGATTTGCATGCCGGGAGGTCAACATGAACAGCGAACCCCTTGAAGGGCAAATGGCCCTCTTTGAAACCCCTGCGGAACCGGAAAAGAAGAAGCCCGCTCCGAAGAAGGCTGCCAGGGGGAAAGATTCGGAAACGCCCAAGAAAAAGGAAGTAAAAAAAGTCGTTGCCCGGGAACAAGCAGCAACGAGGAAACCGAGCCAGAAAGCGCGAGGCAAGAGCAAAGGAACGGCCAAGGCCCGCCCGACGTCGGGACTGGTGCCCGAGGGAGATGTGCGTCTCACGGCGAATATCCGCGAGGATCTCCACCTGAAGCTGAAGATTGCCGCGGCACACAAACGGACAACCATCGGTGAACTTATCGAGATGCTGGTTGCAAAGCATCTGAAATGACGGATACTAGTGACCAAAGACGCTTCAGGGAGGAGTGACCATGAATACCAAGGAACAGCTTGATCTCTTTTTCCAGTCAAAGGCCTTTGGCGTTGTCGGCGCTTCGGCGGACCGGCACAAGTACGGCAACAAGGTGTTGCGCGTTTACCAGCAGAAGAACCTGCGGGTTATCCCGGTCAATCCGAAGGAGCAGGAAATCGAGGGAACGGCGTGCGTTCCGAGCGTAACGGATCTTCCGGATGACGTGGAGAGCATCTCGGTAATTACCCCTCCCCCGGTGACCGAGCAGGTGGTTAAGATGGCTGCCCGCAAGGGGATCAAGAACATCTGGATGCAACCGGGAGCCGAAAGCGATGCCGCCGTCGAGGCGTGTCGCAGACACGGCATCAGCGTCATTGCCGACGGGACCTGCATCCTGGTTGTTCTCGGCTATCACGACCATTGATCCTGGAAAGCCGCTTCAGGGAGATGTATTCCTCAGGGGAACTCACCCCGGAGGCTACCATCCTCTTCCGACAGATTGTTTATGGCCACTACCGGCGCCACGGGCGCACCCTTCCGTGGCGTGAAACCCGTGACCCTTACTCCATCCTCGTTTCCGAGATAATGCTTCAGCAGACCCAGGTCGACAGGGTGATAGGTAAGTATATATCATTCCTTTCGGCATTCCCCGATTTCAGGTCACTTGCCGCAGCCCCACTTGACGCGGTTCTTGCCGCCTGGCAAGGGCTCGGCTACAACCGGCGGGCCCTCAATCTGAAGCGGTGCGCCGAAGCAGTCGTAACAGAATATGGCGGCACCCTCCCCTCCACCATCGCGGAACTGGAAAAGCTCCCCGGCATAGGCCACTACACAGCGCGAGCCGTGGCTGCCTTTGCCTTCTCCGTGCCTTCCGTATTCATCGAAACCAACATCAGAACCGTTTTCATCCATCACTTCTTCAATGATTCCGAAAAGGTCCATGACCGCGAGATCGCACCCCTGGTCGAAGGGGCTCTCGATTATGGCAATCCGCGGGAATGGTATTATGCCCTCATGGACTACGGCGCCCACCTCAAGAGGCTCCACGGCAATCCTTCACGACGCAGTGCTCATCACGCAACCCAGAGCCCCTTCAAGGGATCCAATCGGGAACTACGGAGCCTGATACTTAAGGCAATACTGGACAGACCAGGCATAACGCTTGAAGAAATTACGTCTTTTCTGAACAAGCCCCAGGATGCGGTGCTGAGCAACCTGAAGCAGATGGAAGCAGAAGGGTTTATCGCGAAGAGGAAGGGACGACTCTTTATCGCTTGACGCCGGCACCAGGAGTTCAAGGCGATACTTACTTCTTTATCTGATCCGCCACCATCCTGCTTGCCCTGGCCACGTCATCCGGATCGCCGAGATAGTAACTCCTGATGGGTGTCAGGTTATCCGTGAGTTCGTAGACAAGGGGAATGCCGGTGGGGATGTTGAGGTTGACGATTTCGGCGTCAGAGACCAGATCCAGGTATTTTACAAGGGCCCGCAGGCTGTTCCCGTGGGCGGTAATGAGAACCTGTCTCCCCTCTTTCACGGCAGGGGCGATTGTTTCGTGCCAGTAGGGGAGGAAACGGGCGACCGTGTCCTTGAGGGATTCGGCAAGGGGGATCTCTGCGGGTGAAAGCGATACATAGCGGGGATCGCTTCCCGGAAACCGCTGATCGTCTGGAGTCAGGGGAGGCGGCGGGATATCGTAACTGCGGCGCCAGATCATGACCTGCTCCATGCCGTGCCGTTCGGCTGTCTCCGCCTTATTGAGCCCCTGGAGCGCTCCATAGTGGCGCTCGTTGAGTCTCCAGTGGCGATATTCCGGGATCCACATGAGGTCCATCTCCTCCAGGACGAGCCAGAGGGTCTTGATGGCCCGCTTGAGGACCGACGTATAGGCCACGTCGAAAACAAACCCTTCTTCTTTCAGCGTGCGCCCGGCACTGATTGCCTCCTCGATCCCCTTCTCGCTGAGCCCCACATCGGTCCAGCCAGTGAAACGGTTCTCCCTGTTCCAGACGCTTTCGCCGTGACGAAGCAAAACGAGCTTTCTCATGGCATGGCCCCCTTTCAGAAAATCGGGGTCGGCAACCAACCCCACACGCAGGGTAAGTATATACAGGCGTCCGCCGCGCGCAACCGCCCTACCCTGCCGCCTGTCGCTCCTTCCGGGAACTCTGCCCGATCCCGAAACGCGTCTTTACCCACTCCTGCATGCGATCCATATAGTAGTAGATGACCGGCGTGATGTAGAGGGTCAGCAGCTGCGACACGACAAGCCCCCCCACGACTGAAAGCCCGAGGGTGCGCCGGGCCTCGGCCCCTGCCCCGATGCCGAGGGCGATGGGAAGGGTTCCCATGAGAGCCGCCATGGTGGTCATCATAATAGGACGAAAACGGACAAGGGCGCCCTGGTGGATCGCCTCCAGGGGGGGGATCCCATCACTGCGCTGGGCCTCCAGGGCGAAGTCGATCATCATGATGGCGTTCTTCTTGACTATGCCGATCAGCATGATAAGGCCCACGAAACCATAGAGGTTTAGCTCCTTGCCGAAGAGCATGAGGGTGATGAGCGCCCCGAAGCCGGCTGAAGGCAACCCCGACAGGATGGTGATGGGATGGATGTAGCTCTCGTAGAGGATGCCGAGAACGATGTAGATAACAACAATCGCCATGATAATCAGAACCGTGAGCCCCGTGGTGGACTGCTGGTAGGCCTGGGCAACCCCCTGGAAGCTTGTGGTGAAGGTGGCGGGAAGCGTCTCGCGGCTCACCTTTTCGATGGCTGACACCGCCTCGCTCAGGGGGGTGTCGGGCCGCAGGTTGAAGGAGATGGTGACCGCCGGGATCTGCCCCAGATGGTTCACCGACAGGGGGCCGAGGGTGCGCCGCAAGTTTGCCAGGGTATTCAGGGGGACCAGTTCCCCCTTCTGGGAGCGTATATACAGCATGGAGAGGGCTGTCGGATCGGTCTGATATTGGGGCTCCAACTCCAGAATCACCCTGTACTGATTGTCGGGGGCGAAGATGGTGGTGACCTGCCGCGCACCGTAGGCATAGTACAGTGCGTCCTCTATCTGATGGGCGGTGACCCCGAGGGCCGATGCCTTGTCCCGGTCGATGTCCAGCTGAACCTGTGGATTCTGAAGCTGAAGGTCGCTCGTCACGTCCAGCAGCAACGGCACCTGCTTCAGCTTTGCCTCCAGTTCGGCCGCACGTGCGTAGAGATCCTCGGTGTCGGGACTCTGGAGCACGAACTGATACTGGCTTTTCGCCAGCCGGGCCTCCAGGCGGATCGGCGGCGGGTTCTGGAGGAACATGACAATCCCCGGCACCCCCATGACCTTGGGGCGCAACTGCTGAATCACCTGATCGGCGTTCAGCTTCCGCTCCTGGCGAGGCTTGAGGCGGATGAACATGAAACCCGAGTTGGACGACACACGGCTCCCCGAAGCCCCTGCCGTTGACATGAACGCCTCCACGTTCGGGTCCTGGAGCACGATGGCCGCCAGTTGCTGCTGCTTGGCCTTCATCTCCTCGAAGGAGATTCCCTGGGCCCCTTCGGTCATGGCAAAGATGGCACCGATGTCGTCGCTCGGCAACAGGCCCGTGGGTACCTTCGTGAAGAGCCAGATGGTGAGGAGCGTCAAGACCAGCGTGCCGGCCAGCACCGTCCGGCGAAGTCTCAGGACTCGCGCCAGGGTCACTTCGTAGAAGCGGTACATGCCGTTGAAGAACCGTTCCATGAAATTGTAGAACCGGCCGTGGCGCTGCTCGCCATGGGGACGGAGGAAGCGGCTGCAGAGCATGGGGGTGAGCGAGAGGGAAACGAAACCGGAGATGAGGATTGCCAGGCTGATGGTGACGGCGAATTCGTGGAGGAGTCGACCGAGCATCCCCTGCATGAAGAGAACCGGAATGAAGACTGCCACCAGCGAAATGGTCATGGAGACGATGGTGAAGCCGATCTCCCGGGAGCCGCGCAACGACGCCTCCCTGGGGTCCTCTCCCTTCTCCAGGTGTCGAACGATGTTCTCCAGCATGACAATGGCGTCGTCCACCACGAATCCCACCGAAAGGGTCAGCGCCATGAGGGTTATGTTGTTGACCGAGAACCCCATCAGGTACATGGCTGAAAAGGCTCCGACGATGGAGAGCGGCAGGGCGAGGCTCGGAATCAGTGTGGCGGGGAGGTTGCGCAGAAAGAGGAAAATCACCAGGATGACGAGACAGATGGTGAGCATCATGGTGAACTTCACGTCGGCCACCGACTCCTTGATCCCCCCGGTCCGGTCGAAAAGGATGTTCAGGTCCACCGAGGCGGGGAGTTGCGAGCGGAAGTGGGGAATCAGCTCCTTGATATGGTTCACCACCTCGATGGTGTTGGTGCCGGGCTGGCGCTGGATGGCGAGGATGATGGCGCGGGTCTGCTTGTACCAGCCGGCAACCTTGTCGTTCTCCACACTGTCGATGACCTTGCCGATCTCGCCGAGGCGGACCGGCGAACCGTTGCGGTAGGCGACGATGAGCGGCTCATACTCCTTGGCGCTATAGAGCTGGCCGCTGGTCTGGATCGTGAGGGCCTCGTGCTTTCCCTGGAGGGTGCCGGTGGGGAGGTTTACGTTTCCGCGCTCCAGGGTCTGGGCCACCTCGTCGATGCCGATCTTGCGGGCCGCAAGCGCCTTGGGGTCCACCTGGACCCGCACCGCGTACTTCTGGGAACCGTTGACCTGCACCGAGGCCACGCCGTTGACCATGGAAATCCGCTGGGCGATCATGGTTTCGGCATAGTCATTGACCGTTGACAGGGGAAGCGTCGGCGAGCTGAGAGCCAGATAGAGAACTGCCTGGTCCGCCGGGTTAACCTTCTGGAACGACGGTGGAGCCGGCATGTCCTGGGGGAGCTGGCGTTGGGCCCGGGAGATGGCTGCCTGGACATCCTGGGCAGCGGCGTCGATGTCGCGCTCCAGGGTGAATTTGATGGTGATGCGGGACGTTCCGAGACCGTTGGTGGAGTTCATGGAGTCCACGCCGGCTATGGTGGAGAACTCCCGCTCCAGGGGGAGCGCTACCGACGCGGCCATGGTGTCGGGGTTGGCGCCGGGAAGGCTGGCGGAAACCTGGATGGTCGGATAGTCGACGGTGGGAAGGTCGTTGACCGGCAGCTTGCTGTAGGCGAGGAGACCGAAGAGCATGACAGCCAGCATGACGAGGCTCGTCATGACCGGCCGCCGGATGAAAACCTCGGCGATGCTCATGGTTGCTGGCCCTTGGGCTGGCCAGAAGCTTGCCGGGGTTTTGCCGGTCCCTGGTCCCTGGTCCCCGGTCCCGGTTTTTCCGTCACCCTGGCCTTGGGCGTGAGCCTCATCTGGCCGTCGGTCACAACCCTTTCACCGGGTGCGAGCCCCTGTTCGATAATGGTGACCCCTTCGTAGGCAATGCCCGGGGTGACCTGACGGATTTCTACCGAAGAGTCAGCCTTTACCACAAAGACATAGGGACCGCTCTGGCCGGTCTGAATCGCCTGGGTCGGGACCACAATCGCATTGGGCCTGGCCGCGAGGGTCACAACCACGTTGGCGAACTGCCCAGGCCAGAGGCGACGTGCCCTGTTCTCGAAGGTCCCCTTGAGTTTGATGGTGCCGGTGGCCATGTCAACCGTGTAGTCGAGGAAGGAGATCATCCCCTGCTCCGCCGGCCCGGCGTCGTTGGGAATGGTCGCTTCCACCGCCAGCTTTCCTGCAGCCATGCGGCGCTTGACCTCGGCGAGGTCCTTTTCGGGAATGGAAAACGTCACGTAGACCGGCGTTATCTGGTTGATAGTGACCAGGGGGGGGTTCTCATTGGCCTTTACAATGTTCCCCGCATGGACCGCCAGATTCCCGGTGCGGCCGGTCAGGGGGGGAGCGGATGAAGCAATAGGAAAGCTCCACCTTCGCGTTCTCGACGGCGGCCCGGTCGGCGGACACATCGGCGGCAAAGGCCTCGGCCCTGGTCCGGTACTGCTCGTACTGCTCCGAAGTCACGATGCCGTCCTTCACCAGTTGGGCGTAGCGCTCCGCGTCCTGCCGGGCGTTCCGTGCCTGGACGAGGTTACGGGAAAGATTGGCTTCGGCTTTCTTCACCGCTGCCTGATAGGTGCGCGGGTCTATGGCGAAAAGGAGGTCACCCTTTTTCACGTCCTGTCCCTCGGTGAAATGAATCTTCAACACCTCGCCGTTCACCTGTGCCTTGACGGCCACGGTGGCGTAAGGCTCCACGTTGCCGATGGCCTTGATCTGGACCGGGACGGTCTTTCGCTCAACCGTGGCGATCGCTACCGGGACCGGCGGCTTGGCAGCAGGTTTCTGCTCTTTCTTGGCGCAGGCGACAAGTGTGACAATGAGGGAAAAAGCTGCCCCATGCACGATCAGTCGGCGGGCATGACGGGACAGGATACCGCTCCTCGACGGGTCACGGGGCGAGAGAGATAGATTCATGGTGTATCTCCGGTGGGTTTGGAGCGATTAGAGGATGGTTTCAGTTGTGGGCGTGCCGCTCGTAGAGGGAATCACCCTCCGTGTCCGACAACTGAACCCCTGTCCGGTCGAGGATTTCTCCCGTGGTCCGCCAGAGCTGGGTTATGGCATCGGTGTACCCAACCAAGGCATTGATCTGGTTGATCTTGGCCGCGGCCAGATCGTTTTCCACATCGAGTACATCCTTTGTGGTGGCAAGCCCCACTTCGTTCTTCTTGATGAAGGACCGAAGCCGCTCTTCGGCAAAGGCCCTGCCCCGCTCGGTAACATCAATTTGCTTGTATCCCGACTCCACCCCCCGGATGGCGGCCTTGACATCGTTCTCCACATTCGCTTCGAGGCTGCGCACCTGGGTCCTGGCTTGCTCCAAGCGGAGCTTGCTTCTGATGTAATCGTTCTCGGCGGCATTGTTGCCCAAGGGGTACGCGAACTGCAATCCTACGCCCCAGACCGGATAATCAGCCGAACCGATCTTTTCCATATCCCGGTTGTAGTGGGAATCAAGGCCGGTCAGCGCAGCGCTGGCGCTCAGGTTCAGGTCGGGAAGCGTCCTGTTGTGGGCCACCCGCATTTCAAGCTCCCTCGATTTGAGGGCGGCCAACTGCTCTCTGATTTCGGAGCGATTGTCCAAGGCGCGCTTGACCATCTCCTTCTCGTTGACGGCGAAAGGTTCTTTCGTCGGCATGTCAACCGGGACAATCTCGTCCCTGCCCGGAAGCTGCAGGAGCACCCTCAGCACGTCATTCTGGTCGCGCACCGCCTTTTCCGCATCGATCAGATCCTTCTCCCGACTCGCCACCCCGAACTCGGCATTAAGGATCTCCATGGCAGGCAGAACCCCCGCCTTTACCCGAGCCTTGGTGTCGTCGAGAATCTTCCGGGCCAGGAGCAAAGAGGTTGTTTTCACCTCCAGATCCCCGCGCAGGCTGTAGAGCTTGAAGTACTCATTCCTCACCCGCGCAACCGTGTCGGAAAGCGTGGTCCTGAAGCGTTCCAGGGACTCCCCCTTGCTGTTTCGCGCCACCATGATGGCAAGCTCGGTCGGTTCCCTTCCGAAATTTTTCAGCAACGGCTGGGTAAGGTTCACGGTAAGGTCGGAATTCCAGTAATTATTGAATGATCTCGTAGAATTATTGCTGTTGTACGTGTTGTTGAAGGTCAGCCCGAGGGTTCCGCCTATCGGTATGAGCTGGCTTACGCCGGGATTGATATCGAAGGTTTTCTGCCGGTTAGTGAGACTGCCGGTGAGAAATGAGCTGGCCGGTTCAGTAACGGAATAGTTGAAATCCGTGGTCAAACGGAGGGTTGTATCGTAAATCCCTTCGTTCTTCCGGATATCGGCCTGGGCCATGGCGGGATTGTAAAGCTCGGCTTTAACGTCAAGATTCTTTTCGACGGCACTCCTGACTGCCTCCGCAAGGGGCAGTGAGATCTGGCCTTCCGCAGCCGAAGCTGGGACCGCGGCAAGACAGAGGCACAGGGCAGCACAGATCCTTTTCATTCGTCAATTCCTCCTCAAATGGCCATCGAGCAGCGCGTTTGTTCCCTTTTGGGGTCGAACGGTTTTCTTCTTCCATTATCAAATAAACGATAGAGCCCTGCAAAACGTTGAAAAATATTTTCACATCCAATCAACATTGATGGCACGGCACAACTACCGTCGTTATGTTCACTAAAATCCCCCCCCTGTCAAGGCGAAAGTTGGCGTGTTATCCCAACGTTGTACAACTCCTTCTTACATCGGGGGAAATGTGCATAACATACGGTTTTGTTTGCCTGAATTGTGCAAACCGCGTATCTTCGTCCCGTGATGCAGTTCAACATTTCGCAAGAGGTGCCCTATGAAGCCAATCGCCAGCATTGCCCTCCTTCTCTGCCTCGTCTCCTTTTCCGCCATGGCAGAAGAGTCCCCAAAGGTTCTCCCGCAACCGGCCGCCGAACCGCCAAAGATTCTCCAACCAGCCCCTGAACCACTTAAAACCGCCGAACCCCCAAAGCTCGCAGAGCCATCACAAGCCCAACAGCCCGTGAAAATCGGTTACGTCGATTTATCGAAAATTGCCACTGACTCGGCTCCCGGCAAGGCAGCAAGTGCCAAGATGAAGGAGAAAACCGAGAAATACCGTTCACAGATTGCCGCACGGCAAAAAAAGCTCGAAAACATGAAGAAGGATATTGAAGCAAAGCTACCCAGCCTCACGCCACAACAACGGCAGGCAAAGGTAAAGGAATTGGAAAAAAAGGTCGGAGAATATCAGAAGTACGTTCAGGACGCCGAGAAAGCGATGCGGAAAACAGAGGGAGAGTTGACAGAATCAATGTCCAAGGCTATTCAGAAGGCTGCTGACGATTACGGCAAAGCCAACGGATTTGCCGTAATCGTACCGAAGCGTGACCTGCTCTATCTTGGCGATAAGGTCGATGTGAAAGATGTGACGGACGATATATTAAAAAGCATCCGGTAAGTCTCTCCTGTTTGCGGGAGACATCGCACTGCAAACAAGCGGGGGGCACCGGATACCAGGTGCCTCCGCTTGTTTGCAGATCATAGAGGCCATTTTATCGTTTGTGGTGTCCCCCACCAAGGATGTAGCCGGTAAGAGCTCCAGCCGCGCCACCGAGAGTAGCTCCGACCGCGGCATTTCCTCCAGCGATTCCTGTAAGCAGGGCACCGCCCGCTGCACCGATGGCGCCTCCGCTTAATGTGCGCTGCTGGGTTGGCGTCATCCCCGCACAACCAGCAGTTACCGAAACCAAGGCAGCTATTGCGATAAATCTTTTTGGTTTCATAAGATATCTCCTTTGTGTCAACGCCACGCACGAACTGTTTGGCGATGCCTTATCGTTGAATATTCATTCCTCACTATCATCCTACTCCTTTGTCCCCTCAACAAAACCGGCCTTTATCCTCGGATTGACAATCCTGTCCCAAAGAACTTTCATCACCGGTTCATTCAGTGAGCCAGGGTTTTCTTTGTAGTATTCAGTGATCATTCCGGTGATTTCATTCATGGGGATTCCGGACAATCCTTCAGCCATCTTCGCCGCAAGTCCTGCTTTCTTCAGTTCCGGCCGTTGCTCCGCGGCTTCGCGTTCCATCGTCACGACATGCCCGATCCCCCAGATGAAAGCAATCCTTTCACTGGCAGTCATGGCTTGCCAGACCTCTCCATCCAGGAGGGGCATTTCCTTAAGGCTTGCACTGGTATCAGTCACGGGTTTCTCTTCGGCTGCCCTTGCGTCATTGTAAGTTCCAGCCGTTGCCCCCACTAACGCCAGCACACAGCACACGCATACAAGTTTCGGTAATTGCATGGTCTTCCTCCCTTCCTCTATCGTGTTTCATTACGGTTGTTGCGTTGACTTTCTCCGGATTTCCTTAAGATTAATCCTCAAGTTCTGGTAACAGTCGCCGATACGTGGTATAGATCAGAGAAAGCATTTTTTTCATTTGCCCCCGTTACGGGGGCTTCTTTTTGCAATGCGCCCGTAGCTCAGCTGGATAGAGCACCAGGCTTCGAACCTGGGTGTCGGGAGTTCGAATCTCTCCGGGCGCGCCACCCCCCTTCAATATCTCCCCGTCATTGCGTCTTCAAGAACTCCGTCAGCGCATACTTATCTTCCGCAGAAAGATCAGCGCCGAAATAGTGTCCCTCGTTTTCGATGAGATCCGGGCAAAGGTTGTCGCCGCTTGCGGGGTCGATATTGGCGAACGCGGCAACAGGAGTCCCGGCCGGGAGCGTCACGACACCGGACGGAGTCGGAAGTTGCACGACATCATTGGTTCTCAGGATAGAGCCGGCTTCGTCCCGCTTATCCGGATTCAGAAGCAGTTCCATCGCATTCTCATAGGCTGCGATCCGACCGGCAACTGACGGGTCGCCATTATAGAGGCCCAGCCTGTCGTTGTGGAAGAAGGGGGCGGTCGCCCAGATGCCGACAAGCGGCATGTCGCGGTAGAAGCCGGGGCCGCCGGTGGGCCGCTCCTTGTACTGGTCCGAAGAGAACGCTGCCCAGATGCGCCCTTCCATCCAGTTCGTCGTGCGGGCACGGCAACTGTTCGTGCCGATTTCCGAGTAAGGATGGATCAGATCGTCGGTGAGAACATTGTGCGCTACTGACTGGTCTCCGTCCGAGTGGCACGATCCGCACGCGTTGAAGAAGACCCGCTTTCCCTTTTCAACGACCTTCCAGTCGACAAGACGAGGGCCATCCGGCGCGTTCACCAGGCGCGGAGAACGGGGAGTCTGGAGAAAGGCACAGAGCTTACCGACAGCCCTCTCCGCCTCCACGAGATCAGGACAGACTTTCCTGCACTCGGCAAGATCAATGGGAGTTTGACTCCCTCCCGGTCCGTTGGCGAGGTGCCCGACCATGCATTCCGCAGCGCACATGCCGATGTTGAAGTAAACGCGGAGCGCAGCTGCTTCGCAGCCGGCATCATCTTCACCTCCCTGCCCGTTGCGATGGGCACGGACAGGAACACCGCCAACTGTGACATCAAAGAACGGACGATCCGGAACATCCCAGATCGGCGTGATCATTCCCGGATTGTTGATGTGATCATTTTCCAGAACCGTCGTGTCCACCGTGCCGGGCGCCCAACTGGAAAACACCTGATAGCGTGGGTCATGGGGCGAGAGGTGGACCCTGAAAATTTTCCCGATATCCAGATACTGATTTCCTATGGTGGGGTGGATGTTTTCAGCCTTCGGATGGTTCGGGTCAGCGGGGGGATGATTGGGGTCAAATCCGGCATGGCAGACGGCACAGGTAACGCCGATGAGAGGAGCGCCTCCTGAAGGATTGGGGAACTTGCGGATTCCGATCACGCCCGCGGACCCTGGATCTGCACACCGGTCATAGTTGCCGGTCGAGGCGTCACCAGGAGTGCAGTCCGGATCATTGATGACCCCGAACTCGTTGAAGCGGGTGTCGCGGGGCCAAGTCAGCATCTGGTCAAAACCAAGCGGGAGATTGAAGGGAGGATTGGGGAGGATAAGGCTGAAAAATCGTTCACCGCCGAAAGTGCTTTTAAACCAGATGTCACGCCCCGCCGCCACGTTCTGTGTATCTTTCGCGAAACATGAAACAGCTGAAATGAACAGCGCAGCAGTCAATATCGCAATGGCTAATAATATTCTTGTCACGTTCATCCTCCTTGGACACAGGGCTCCTGCCTGCGGAGTTTCTTGGCCTTCCTGGCCAGACGTGATGCTCAAACAACCTCTCTTCCCGTCACCTCCTTCCTCAATTTGAGTTATGTAAACTTCGGACAGGGGTTCGACTCCCGCCACCTCCACCAACCTGTACCTTACTCTCCAAGGCAATTTACTGGGCAAGTTTATACCGAGCTGTCAGGTATGCAATGGTTCGGAAACATTATCCCTCCCTTACAAAACCATTACATCTGCCCTCAAGAACAACAAAAAGCCCTCGATTTCCCGAGAGCTTTTTGACTACTCCGGACTATGCCGGATTATGAATTGGTGGAGGTGGCGGGAGTCGAACCCGCGTCCGAAGATCATACACAGAAGGCGTCTACATGCTTATGCCAGGATTTGATTTAGCCGCCCGACTCTCCCCTGGCAGGGATTTCCGGGAAGCGATCCCGCTAAAGTTTCGCCTTGGGGCCACAGGCACTCCCCTTGACTATCCCACTAAAATAACGATCCATCTTCACCCGTGGGAGAGGCTCGGCGGATCGGTAGCAGGGTATTAAGCTGCTACAGCGTAGTCGTAATTATCGGCGTGTAATTCGCCCCGGGCTTTTTAACGAGGCCAGCCCGGACCTCGGCATGCAACCTTTAGTTTCCTATCCCCGTCGAAACCTGTACACCCCCTTGTAAACTCTCGTCAGTTATTCTTGCTTCTTTCCCTGAGGGCTTGGGCCATCTCCCTCGACTGGTCCTTCTTCTTCATGTCCTCGCGCTTGTCGTACAGCTTCTTCCCTTTCGCAAGACCCAGTTCCACCTTGGCGAGGCCATTCTTGAAGTAGAGGCGGAGCGGCACGACCGAGTATCCCTTTTCGCGAATCTTGCCGAAGAGCTTTTCGATCTCGCTCTTATGCATCAGGAGCTTGCGCAGCCTGTCGGGGTCGTGGTTCTGGCGGTTGCCGAAATCGTAAGGGTTGATATGGAGATTGTGCAGAAAGATTTCACCGTCACGGACCAGGGCGAAAGAGTCGTTGAGATTCGCCTTCCCCATGCGGAGCGATTTTACCTCGGTCCCTTTCAGGACCATTCCCGCCTCGAAGCGCTCTTCGATGAAGTAGTCGTGAAACGCTTTCTTGTTGTTACAGATCAGCTTTTCTCCCATGAAATGGATAGTAGCAGATATGGCGAGATCATTGCAAGGAGTAAAAACCCTTGCAATTACTGGGCAAAAGGGGCTTGCGCACGGTCAAGGAGACGCCTCCCGGCTTACAACGAGATTGCCGGCAAGGAAAACCTGAAGAATCTCCGAATGAATGAGCGCCTCGTGCAGCGCCTCACCGGAACTATTCCGGCCAGGAAGCTTCATCACAAGAAAATCGGCATGTTTCCCTTTATCGAGGGAACCGGTCCGATCAGCAAGTGCCAACTGGCGAGCAGAGCCGATGGTGGTCATTGAAAGGACTTCCGTAGGAGTAAAAATGCCCGGGAAGGTATCAAGGAGATACCGCATTTCATCCCATAGGGAGAGTGAGTCATTGCTGGCCAGTGAATCGGTGCCAAGCGCAAGCGGGACGCCGAGCCTCTTCAGCAGAACGACCGGGGCGCGCCCCACGGCGAGCTTGTCGTTGCTCCGGGGACAGAGGACCACGCCGACGCCACGTTTGGCCAGGATTTCGGCGTCGGACGGCGTAAGGTGAACGCAGTGAACAGCCGAGATGGTGCCGTTCAATACGCCGAGCCCATCGAGCCAGGCTGTAGCGGTTGTGCGCCGTGGTGCGGGGAGGTACGATTCCCACCGGACATGGGGATAGAGAAACTCGGCAATTTTTCCGGAAGAATCAAAGAAAAAATCGCTCTCTTCGCGTGACTCGGCCAGGTGGATGACTCGTGGCACGTTCCGCTCATGCGCCAGACGGTACACATCCTGGTGGAGGTGTTCGGCGACTGTGTGAGGAGCATGGGGTGAAATGCCCGGGAGGAATGAGCCTCCGGAAAAGGAAGCGATGGCAGCATCAAGTTCTTCGACGAGTTGGGCATTGCGAACCGAGTCGTGACCGATGGCCTCGAATAAGAGCCTCCCTCTCAGGCCTGAATCGGCATAGAGGGGGATAAGTGAACGGTCGGTGAGGATTTCGCCGATGGCTGTAGTCCCGGCTTCGAGGCAAATCCGCAGCCCCTCGCGCACGGAAAGCTCCAGTTCCTGTGGCGACAAGGCCCGCCGGATCTTGATTACCTGGATTATCCAGTCCACGTATGTTCGAGGAGAATAGTCAATCCCCTTGCGGATCTTCCAGGAAGGGAAATGGGTAAGCTCCAGGTGGGTGTGGGCGTTGACGAGACCGGGGAGGATGGCGCAACCGGGGAAATCATGAACGGGACCGCTATGGCGCGAACGGAGCTCGGCCAGCGTTCCCGTTTCGACAATGCAGCCGTCGTCGACGGCCACTGCGCCGCCAGGGATGGGGGGAGATGCTATCGGCAGAATGTATGAAGCGGCGTAAAGTTCCATCGAAAGGGCTCTCGGCAACGGGTCTTTACTCAGTCATTACACTCTACCACAAAAGAACACCAACTCCATCAAACTACCGTTAGACAGCTTTCGCCAGACCGGGACAGAGTTCCTCAGCCTGCCGCAGCAAGGCCTGAATCTCCGGCAGACGCACGATTTCGCACTGTTCCGCCAAAACTGCCTCCAGAATCTCATCGGTCGTCAGCGGATTGGCCAGAACGACACGCAGGACAGTGAGCTCCATGTCGTGACGATCCACATGCAGCCGTGTTCGAGAGACAAAGGTTTTACCCGCTTCGCGCTGATATTTCTGCAACAGCTGACAGACCTGATCAAGAAGTCCATTGATAGCGGCGCGCTGTTGGGCCGTCGCGTCGGTCAGGGCCTGCTGGATGGCAGGCGGACAGTAGCGGTAGGTGAGGATATTCAGTTCCGGTTCGCTGATCAGCTCGAAATCGGGATGGCGCTGGATCATGTCGGCAAAGGTGCGTGCCCGCTCGATCCCCATATCGATAAGAAGCTCGTACCCCTTGCGGCCAATGATCGAAAACCCGGCATGAACCAGCATCGCCTTCCCTGGCCGCGACCCTTCCAGGGTATGACTGCCCAGGTCCTTGGAGCCATGACGCAGGATATAGTTGGCATGATGCTCGATAGCCGAGAGGGCGGTGGGATCCTTGAAGACGACCATCCCCGCCCCCATCGGCACATAGAGCTGTTTGTGCCCGTCAATGGTAACCGAGTCGGCCCGTTCTATTCCGCGGAGCAGGTGACGGTGCCGGTCGGAAAAAAGGGTTGGCCCCCCCCAGGCGGCATCCACATGAAAATGACAGCCGAGCTCTTGGGCTAAATCGGCCATTGCCTCCAGCGGGTCGACATTGCCGGTTTCGGTCGTCCCGGCGATGCCGACCAGAGCCAGCGGGAGGGTGTTCCGATCCTGCAGTCGCCGGCATTCTTCTCTCAACGCCTTGAGGTCGATACGGTTCTTTGCATCGGTCTTTATCTTGATCAGGTCATCCCTGCCGATACCAAGGAGGTCGGCGGCCTTGCCCAAAGAGTAGTGGCCACGCTCGGAAACGAGAACGGCAATCCCGTCCGCGCCTCGATATTTCAGGGCACGCGCCAGCCCTTCCTGGGCAATGCCGCGGAACTCTCCGTCCGGAGCGAACAGGCGGTTGCGCGCCACCCATAGCGCCGTGACGTTGGCGATGGTGCCGCCGGAACAGAAGGCCCCCAAGGCATGCTGGCTGTTATGAATCCATTGCGGGTAGAAGTCGTCATTCCGGCCATAGACCAGGTGATGAAGCATGGCAAGGACCTGGCGCTCCATGGGCGTAAAGGCCTTGGATGTCTCCACCTTGACCACATTCTGGTTGAGGGCGGTCATGAGGCGTGCCAGCGGGAGCATGAAGTAGGGGAGCGCCGAGGTCATGTGGCCGACAAAGGCCGGTGAGGCGGTATGGACCGAGTGGGCGACGAGGTTCTCTTTGACGAATTCGGTATACTCGGAGACGTAGGTCGGTTCCTCGGGTATGGAGAAGGAGGAGAAATCCGCTTCGATCTCTTCGAGAGGGCGTTCGATGGCGACGATATGGGTCTGCAGGAAGCCGGCGACATCGCCGGCAATCGCCTGATCAATAGCGCCAAGGGTCGAGTCGGGTGCTTCCGGCACGGTGAAGATCCGGTAGAGGTTTTCCAGGCTGGCACGGGCTGCGTCACGATTTTTCGGCATTGTTCGCTCCATCCTTTGAGTTGACGGTCGGACTTAACATAAAGGGAGTACCGGAAACGGTATGATTACTGCTCTTCTCCCAGGATGCAGTTGTCGATCAGCCTTGTCTTTCCTATCTTCACGGCCAAGGCGATAAGAGTTCGCCCGTTGGCCGTTTCGACTGTCTCAAGGGTGTCGCCATCGCGAAAATCCGCATAGTCGATGACGGCGCCGGGAACCTCGCCGATGACCCGGAGCACCTTATCCCGCAGCGTTCCAACGCTGCGCTCCCCATCCAGGAAGAGGTCCCGGGCCGTGGCAAGGGCGCGGCTGAGACAAAGAGCGTTTTTCCGCTCTTCGGGCCCCAGGTAGGCATTGCGGGAGCTCATGGCAAGGCCGTCCGCTTCACGCACAATGGGCATGCCGACGATTTCCACGTCCATGTTCAGGTCGGCGGCCATGCGACGGATGACTGCCAACTGCTGGAAGTCCTTCTTGCCAAAGAGGGCCACGTGGGGCAGAACGATGTTCAATAGTTTGGCAACCACGGTGGTGACACCCTGGAAGTGGCCGGGGCGGCTCGCGCCACAGAGGGGACGCGTCAACTCCTCCACGTTCACATAGGTCTGAAATCCCCGGGGATACATGTCGGACGCCTTGGGCGCGAAGATAATATCCGCTCCCGCCGTCTCGGCCACGTTACGGTCCCGCGCCAGGTCGCGCGGATAGGCATCGAAGTCCTCGGTGGGACCGAACTGGGTTGGGTTTACAAAGATGCTCGTCACGAGGATATCGGCCCGCTTCTTCCCCTCGATCATAAGCGAGGCGTGTCCCTCGTGGAGGAACCCCATGGTCGGGACCAGGGAAATGCTTTTCCCCTCCCTTCGTGCCTCCCGCGAAAAGGCCTGCATCTCGGCTACGGTTTCAATGATTCTCATCTCAGCTGAATGAATGCCCCTCGTCGGGGAACTCTCCTTTCTTCACTTCGGCGATGTATGAGGAAACCGCGCTGGTTATCAGAGCATTGGCGTCCCCGTAACGTTTCACGAACTTTGGAGAGTATTTCTCGCACAGTCCCAGGATGTCATGGATCACAAGCACCTGGCCGTCGCAGTGGGGCCCCGCGCCGATGCCGATCGTGGGGATGGAAAGCTCTGCGGTGATCTTTTCCGCCAGCCTTAACGGGATCCCCTCCAGAACCACGGCAAAGGCGCCGGCTTCCTCAATAGCTTTGGCATCATCCAGAAGCCGCTGGGCCTGCTCTTCCTTTTTCCCCTGGACCTTGTACCCCCCCATCCGGTGAATCGACTGGGGGGTGAGACCGATATGGGCCATGACCGGAATATCCATGTCGACAATGGCGCGGATGGTATCGGCCACATGGCTCCCACCTTCCAGCTTGACGGCTTCCGCCCCCCCATCCTTCACGAGACGGCCGGCATTGAGACGGGCGTCCCGCAGGTCGGTCTGGTAGGAGAGAAACGGCATATCGGCCACAACCAGGGCCTTGGGCCGGGCCCGCACCACCGCCCGGGTGTGATAGATCATCTCGTCCATCGTGACCGGCAGGGTGTTGTCATACCCGCTGAAGACAACGCCCACGGAATCGCCGATGAGGATCATGTCAATGCCGCATTCATCCATTACGCGGGTAAAGGGGTAATCATAGCTGGTGAGGACGGTTATCTTCTCGCCGGCTGCCTTCATCTTCTGGATGTCAATAATTGTCTTCTTGCGGTTCACGGTTGCTCCACACAACAAAAATGCGCCACCGGGGTTCCGGAGGCGCATGTACCAAGACCAAGAGAAAAAGCAATTTCCTTGTCGTTGCGGCTATTGCCATCCGTCCCGGTTCGTACGAATCCAGGCAGTATCAATTTGTCGTGAACAGATTTTCGACTCCGCCAGTGTTGCGGGTCATTTATAAAACGCAGTTATTGTTTACCACAAATCAGATGAGGCTGTCCATTAAATTCATTCGGCGATTTTCTTCATCATTTCAAGTTCTCTCACTACGGCGGAGCTTTCTCCGCGCCGAACTTCCATGTCTTCAAATATTTTGGTTACCATCTCACCCACGGCTTCCACCGACTGCTTGATCTCGCTGCCGTCTTCCACCTGTTTGACGGTCGCCTTGACCATTTCCTGGGTCATTTCCTTAATCGTATCAACGGAACGGACAATGCTCATGGCGGCATCGGACTGCTCCTTGGACGCCTTGAATATCTGAGAACTCATGCTGCTCACGTTTTCGATGGAATGGGTGACAAGCTGCACGCTGCGGACCTGCTCTTCGGTTGCAACCTTAATTTCCTGGGTCATGTCCAGCGAGCGGGCCGAACTCTCGTGAATCACCTGGAGTGATTGCCCCATGACGCCCCCCAGTTCCACCCCTTTCTGCACGAGTTCCTTGGAGGCGGAAATGTTCTGGGCGGCACTGTGGGACTCATTCATGATCTCTTCGATGATGCCGGTGATTTCACCGGTTGACTGACCGGTCTGGAGCAAAAGGTTACGGATCTCATCGGCAACAACACCGAAGCTCTTGCCGTATTCTCCGGCCTGGGCAGCGATGATTGAGGCGTTGAGAGCAAGGAGATTGGTCCGCTTGGTAATGTCGTTGATAACCCCTACGATGCTCTCGATACGGCCGCTGTTTTCCGTGAGCCGCTTCATGGCATCAAAGGAAAGCTCAACCGAACGCTGGATCTCGGCCAGCGACGCGATGGTCTCCTTCACCACACGCCTCCCCCGGTCAGCTTCCTCTTTTACCTTGCTTGAAACCTGGTGCGAGATCGCGGCACTCTGCTCAACATTCTTGATGGTGGAGTTGAGCTCTTCCATGGCCGACACCGATTTTTCGATAGATTCGGAAAGATAATCGAGATTTTTCGTAACCTGCTCGATGGATACGTAAATATTGCTCACCGACGAACTTGTCTCATCAACGGAGGCAAGGACGCTTTCGGCGGCGGATGCGATGTGAGCGGTACCGTCGGCAACAGAATTGACCGCATCCTTGAGATTTACTACGTAGCGGGAATAGTGGTCGCGGTTCTTAAGCAGGTCGGAGAAAGTGGTTTCCAGCTCAGAGGTGAGCGTCCCGATTGCCTTCAGGAGGTTGATCCGGATGATGGCCGAGGCTGCCTGGTCGGCGAAGAGCCTGATGGTGTCGACATCGGTGTCATTGAGAGGACGCCGGCTTTGCCGGTTGTCGATGCCGAATACCCCCACTGACTCACCCTTCACGATGATGGGGCAGAGAACAAAGCTCCTGGAGCGCAACGCACGGATGGCGTCGTAGGGAGGCTTGAGCCGGAAGTCAGCCGGATACGTGCTGAGGTCGTCGATCATGTAGATCTGCCGATCCGCAAAGCACTTGAAAATGACTCCGCTACGGATATCAAGAGGGATGCTGACCCCTTGGGGGTTGAAGTCCGGGGTGCCGACGGACGCCACAAAAGAAAGATTGGAGCGCCCTTCGTCGGCCATCAGGATGGAGACCCGTTCGTAACCGAGGACGTCGTGGAGTCCTTCAGCGCACAGGAGCAGAACCTCTTCGATGTCAATGGATTTCTGGATTTTACTGCTGATCTGGTGAAAGTTCTTGATGTTGCTGTCAAGGGCCCGGTAACGCTGTTCAAAAATTTCCTTTTGAGAAGCGACCTCCCGATGAAGAACATTCAGTTCCGAAGCCCGGCTATGAAGTTCATCGGTCGTCTTGCCGATATAGTAGCCGAGCACGGCGAGTACACCTGCGGTGCCGATTCCCATATAGGTATACAGTGCGATATTAAAGGGGGAATTAACGATATCGCCAAAAACTCGCGACAGGAGAGACTGGTCGGGATTGGCGAAAAAAATCAGGCGGATGAGCGTCCACCCTATGGGGGCGCTGATACCCAGAATACACCCGAAAAGCCCGTAGCGAATACTTCTATTCTTCACGACAGCCCCCGAATCCATAAACGGTTTCCCTCCATGTGAATCGTACCTCAAAAGAGGTTCATACATAATAACATCGGTCGCTGCATGAGTTTCTTCAGAGAAATATCGTCACACTCTATAGCGCGGAGGGATTAAAGTCAATTCTCACTCCCTTCCGACATTGATTCCCAGCTCTTTGGCGGCGGTTACCACCTGTCCCCGGGGATCGACAAGCTTGAGCTTGCGGACCGCTTTTTCAATGGGAACGGAACGAATGGCTCTTCCCTTGAGACAGATCATCTCTCCGTACTGCTCCCTTTCGATAAGCTCAACGGCACCGATGCCAAATCGGCTCCCGAGACAGCGATCAAAGGTAGAGGGGGACCCTCCCCGTTGGAGATGGCCGAGCACTGTCACCCGGATGTCCATATCGAGACAGGAGGTAAGTTCGTGGGCCACAAAGTTGCCGATGCCGCCGAGCCGCTCGATTGCCATGGTTTCATCGGCCTTTTTTTGGACGACCCGCGTACCTCCCCGGGGAAAGGCTCCCTCGGCCGCCACTACAATGCTGAATTTGCTGCCTCGCCGGCGCCGGCCTTCAATGGCATTGCAGACGGTTTTCAGTTCAAAGGGGATCTCGGGGATCAGGATCACGTCCGCACCGCCGCTGATACCCGACTCCAGTGCGATCCAGCCGGCATAGCGCCCCATCACCTCCATGATCATGATACGGTGATGGCTCTCGGCCGTCGAATGGAGCTTATCGAGGGCATCGGTGGCTGTTTCCAGAGCCGTGTTGTAACCAAAGGTGACATCGGTTTCCATCAGATCGTTGTCAATTGTCTTCGGGACGCCAACCACCGGCACCCCCCTTTTCATCAACTCCAGGGCGATCTTGAGGGAACCATCTCCCCCCACTGCCACGATGGCGTCGATCCCGAGGTCCTTGACCCGCTCCACAACCCGGTCGGACACATCGGTCAGCACAGTTTTACCGTTAACCTCAATGGGGTAGGAAAAGGGATTGCCCCTATTGGAGGTGCCAAGGATCGTTCCTCCCCGCGGAAGGATCCCCCTCACGTCTTCAAGCCCCAGTGGTCTTGGGCAGCGGTCGTAGAGAAGGCCGTCGAATCCGTCCTCGATACCGACCACCTCCCATCCCCTCCCGATGATGGCGCTCTTCACCACGCCCCGTATCACCGCGTTGAGGCCGGGGCAGTCTCCCCCTCCCGTAAGGATGCCGATCTTCCGCTTCATGGTTTCTCCTCCTGAAGAAAACTCCTTGCCAGTGCAGCACTGCCGAGAATCCCACCATCGTCTCCCAGGGAAGCCTGGCGGATAACGAGGCGCTTGCCCGGAATGGGAAAGGCCCTGGCGAGGACTTCCCGTCGCATGCTCTCGCACAGGAGATTGAAACTCGAGGAGACACCTCCTCCGAGAATTATCGCTTCGAGATTAAGGAGATTGGCAACCGACGCGGCAGCGATCCCCAGATACCGTCCGGCATCGGCGAAGAGGTCCAACGCCGCTTGGTTACCGTCCAGTGCCGCAGCGGCAAGTATTTTGGTTGAAATGGCGGCCACGTCGCATTGTGCCCCGAACACATCCTTTTGTTGGCAGATCATCTCTCTTGCCGCGGAAACCAGGGCGCTTGCGGATGCGTACTGCTCGAGACAACCGCGGTTGCCGCAGGGACAGGGCCTCCCCTCGGCTTCCACGGTCATGTGGCCGAACTCGCCTGCCACCCCGTCGATTCCGGTCCAGACCTTGCCACCGAGGATCAGACCTCCCCCCACGCCGGTGCCGAGGGTGACCATAAGAAATGACCGATAGTCCCTGCCCGCCCCGTAAACGCTCTCTCCGAAGGCAAAAGCGTTTACATCGTTCGCCACCACCGCCGGGAGCCCGCTCATGGCCTGAAGCTCATCCCGCAGATTTACCCCGTCCAATGGCCTGAGGTTCACCGAAACATACACATGGCCGTCATTGGCAATGAGTCCCGGCACCCCTGCCCCCAGCCCGGCAGGTTCGATGTTATTATCTCTGGCCGCGAGCAGCAGGGACTCAATCCCCTTGCCAAGACGCGAGAAGAAAGAAGATCGACCATGGTGGATATCGGTCCTGCTCTTGGTCTTGTGGATAATGGCGCCCCGTTCATCAATGAGAGCCAGACGGAGGTTGGTACCACCTATGTCTATGCCGATGTAGGCGCGCTTTTTGCCATTCATGGGAGCAGAACTCCTCGTGCTCTATTGCCGGGCCGCAAAACGGGGAGAAAGCCGGTCGTAGGTAGTCAGCAACCCTTCAGGGACAACGCGTACGTCGGCGACAACCGTCATGAAATTCGTATCGCCATTCCAGCGCGGAACGATATGGATATGGAGGTGGTCTTCTATCCCTGCACCGGCTGCCCGGCCGAGATTGAGCCCGATATTGAACCCCTGGGGTGAGGCTTCCTCCTCAAGAACGCTTCTGCAGAGCCGAACGGTTCGAAAAAGGTCAAGCATCTCGACGTCCGTAAGGGAGTCCAGTTCCGCAGTGTGGTGTCGTGGCGCCACCATCAGGTGACCATTTGTGTAGGGATAGCGATTAAGCATTACCAACGATAACGGCGTTCTGTAGAGAACAAGATTCTGTCGATCCTCGTCCGTCCGCGCATCTAGGCAAAAAATGCAGCCATGCGGCTTTTCATCGAGAATATAATCCATGCGCCACGGCGCCCAGATTCTTTCCATCACTCCCCCTTCTCCGCGGTTATTTACCTGCCCACATCACGGAATTATCAACGAACTTTGCTTCAAATACAAGCATTCACGAGACATTTCACCCCACAAACCAAATAAAATGTTTTTTTAGTAATACTGTAATTTGACCTTGACAAAGGACCAAAACAAGGTCTAAGGTGTCTCAATTTATAAGAAATCAGCAAAATAAAACTGTGTAACACGGCTGAATTAAAGCGAAATGATTTTTATTGTGACTAAAATTTATCCACCAAGAAAGGAGCAAGTATCCACATGAGCAAAAAACAGGATGCCCTGGAATACCATTCGAGCGGACGCAAAGGAA
>NZ_JAHDIW010000025.1:0-35443 GCF_018531165.1 Geobacter grbiciae
CCCCGGCTGCGCCAAGACCATCGGAAACCTGGCCGCCGGTGCCAGCACTTCCTACACCTGCACCGCGTTCAACGTCACGAGCAGCTTCACCAACACGGCATGCGTATCGGGCTCGGCCAACGGCACCACGGTCTCCGACTGCGACGACTCCTCCGTCAAGATACCGAAGATCGACATTGAGAAGTACACTAACGGTGAAGACGCCGACACTCCAACCGGTCCGAAGATTCCCGTTGGCGGCACGGTCGAGTGGAAGTACGTGGTTACCAACACCGGCGACGTGGATCTCACCGGCGTTGCGGTAACAGATGACAAACTCGGCGCAGTCACCTGTCCCAAGACTGTCCTGGCTCCCTTGGAGTCCATGACATGCTTCATGACCGGCACCGCCATGGAAGGGCAGTATGCCAACAAGGGCAAGGTAACCGGTCAATACAACGGCATCACCGTGATGGATGAGGATCCGAGCCACTATTTTGGTTCGAAGCCCTGCATCGACATCGTCAAGAAGACCAACGGATTCGATGCAAACGATCCGACCAAGCCAAACGACTTCCCGCAGATCATGCCCGGTGGAGCAGTCAACTGGACCTATGAGGTTACCAACTGCGGGGACTTCCAGCTCACCAACGTGATGGTAGCCGACGACAAGGGTGTCTCCGTAAGTTGTCCTCAGACCACTCTCATTGCCGGAGCAAAGATGACCTGTACGGCATCTGGCACCGCCGTTGACCTCTCCACCAGCATGCTCAAGGGCTACTGCGGCAGCACCCCCGACACGCCGCTCTACGAGAACAAGGGAACCGCAACTGGTAACTTCATGGGAGTGATGGCCCAGGACTCCGACCTCAGCCACTACTGCAACCCGCGGGTTCCGCACATCGACATTCTGAAGTACATCTCGACTGACGGCAAAACCTGGTTCCACACGGACAGCAGTGATGTCCTCAAGGTCGCGCTGTGTGCCACCTGCGAAGAGGAATACGACAAGGAGCACTGCGACTATAACCACGACAACAAGTGCGATGAGCGAGACGTCGATTACTGCAAGTCCAACAAGGACGACTGCGACAGGCACGACTCCGAGCATGGTAGCAACAAGCGCAAGCACCGCTGCGATGACAGCTCGAACAAGTCCTACTGCGAAGACAAGGCAGAGGACGCGCACGAGCGGGATCACAGCGACTACAACAACGATGGCAAGTGTGATGAGCGCGACATCGATTACTGCAGGTACAACAAATCCACCTGCGACCGGCACGATGCGGACCATCACAGCGCTACGCGGTCTTACAGGTGCGACGACAGTTACAGCAAGGCCACGTGCGAAAGCAAGAAGAAAGATGAGGAGAAGTCTGACAAGGAGCGTAGCGACTATAACCGCGACGGGAAATGTGACGAGCGCGACGTAGCCTACTGCCAAAGCAACAAGTCATCCTGTGACTCGTTTGACAGGGACCGTGGCAACCTCAAACGGCGCTTCCGGTGTGACGACAGCACCAGCGGCGGGAAGTGCGAGGATATGGCACGCACAGAGCACGACAAGGATGACGGAGATTACAACAACGATGGCAAGTGCGATGAGCGCGACATCGACTACTGCAAGTACAACCGCTCTGCTTGCGATCAGCACGACAAGAATCATGGCAGCGGCAAGCGCACCTACCGCTGCGACGACAGCTCCAACGAGGCATCATGCGAGGACAAGGTCCGGCAGGAGGACGACAAGGATCGCAGTGACTACAATCACGACGGCAAGCGCGACGAAAGAGACATCGATTACTGCGTTAACAACAAAGACTCTTGCGTGAAGCACGATCGTGATCACAACAACTGCAAGCGCACCTACCGGTGCGACGAGAGTTACAACAAGGACTCATGCGATTCCTACGCTCAGCGCGAGCATGACAAGGATGACAGCGACTACAACCACGACGGCAAGTGCGACGAGCGCGACATTGACTACTGCAAGAACGAGCAGGAGCGGTGCGACGAGCACGACAGGGACCATAAGCTGACCAAGCGCACCTATCGGTGCGATGACAGCTACAACAAGTATTCATGTGGTTCCTACGCAAGCCAAGAGCAAGAGAAGGACCGCAGCGACTACAACCGCGATGGCAAGCGCGACGAGCGCGACATCGACTACTGCAAAGGGAACGATGAGGAGTGCATCAAGCACGACAAGGGCCATGATAACTTCACCCGCTCATACCGGTGCGATGAGAGCTCCAGCAAGACCCTTTGCGAATCAATTCGGTATTCGGAAAACAGGAACGACAAGGACCGCAGCGACTACAATCGCGACGGCAGATGCGACGAGCGCGACATCAGCTACTGCAAGTCCAATCCTTATGCCTGCGACAAGTTTGACAGCGACCACGGCAACAGGAAACGCACGTACCGTTGCGACGACAGCTCCTACAAGACCTCGTGCCAGGATAAGGCCGAGTATGAGCATGATAGGGACCACGCCGATTACAACCGCGATGGCAAGTGCGACGAGCGCGACATCGACCAGTGCAAGAACAGTCCCTACGGATGCGATGATCATGACAGGGATCACGGCGATTCCAAGCGGCACTATCGCTGTGACGACAGTTATGACAAGACACGGTGTGAATATCGTTCAAGAGAGGAAAGTGATTGGGAATCCAGCTGCAGCGGAAGTGGCGGTTATCCCTCACCAACATGCGGCAAGGTCTACTTCAAGTACGTCGTGACCAATACCGGATCAACGACCTTGACGAACCTCACTCTCACCGACGACAAGAACAGCGTAAGCAGTTGCACCATACCGGCCGCGCTGGATCCCGACGGTTCCTTCACCTGCATAATCGGGCCCCTGCCGGCCAAGGCCGGACTCCAGGTAAACACCGCTACGGCAACAGGAACCTATGGCGGCGTAACCACCACTGATACCGACAAGGCCTACTATTACGGGTGCGACGGAACCGCACCGAAATCCCCCGGCTACTGGAAGAACCACCCCGAGGCCTGGCCGGTGGAATCAATCACCATCGGAGGCAACACGTATACAAAGGCCCAGGCCATCAGCCTCATGAACACTCCGGTCTGCGGAGACAAGACCTACACCCTGTTCAAGGCACTGGTGGCTGCTAAACTGGATGCCATGGGCTGCGGCGACTCATCCTGCGTAACCGACACGATCGCCAAGTCCGATGCCTGGATGGCCCTGCACCCCGTTGGGAGCGGAGTTGCCGGTGATAGTTACGCCTGGAAACAGGCGGAACCTTGGTACCTGATCCTCGACGACTACATCAATGGCAAACTGTGCGGAGGGAGCGGTTCATGCACTCCTCCGCCTCCTCCCGCACCGACCTGCGGTCAATGCAGTGGCGGGACAACGAAGCTGGTACTCAAGTACACTGGTGATTGCACTGCAAAGGTCGTCGTGAAAGACAGCAATGGCCAGATGCTGTTCTACGACACCGTTGCACCGGACAGCAGCTTCAGCTTCACCGGCAAGTCCACCAATGGCACCATGGGACAATACGTGAAGATCTACGTCAACGACAGCTACAAGGCTACGATCTACACTGATTGCTCCAAACCGATCTATCCAGGGATGGGAATTGGTTCCTTCACCGTTGTGGAGGGGTATAGCCTGAATGGCGGGAAGTTCTGCCGGGTATCGTCTTCATCATGCTCAAGCTATGACGACGACCACTACAGCAGTACCTACTGCGGCTCGCACGACGGAGAATCAAGCTGCCTCAACTTCTTCGACCACGAAAGCAGTGATAGTTATCACCATGATTGATTCTGCAATCACAGCATAATTTAGCTCCTCTGTACCAAGGGAGATGGGAAACCATCTCCCTTTTTTATTACCCCAACGATTCACCAGTACTTGAAACTGATTGTCAGTGTGGTAAGAGTCTCAGGGGAGGAGTTCATGAGAGTCAGCAGGGCTGTTGCCGTACTCATCATCGGGCTGCTGATAATGCAGCATTTCCGTCCAGACGCCCATGCTGGCTATGTCGTGAAGAATCGGATCATTACAAATTCTGCAACGAACGGGCAGCTCTTGCCATGGGGTACAGGGAGAATCGCCTCCTGCGGGGGAGTATCGGCGTTTCTCTATCGGACGGAATCCTCCGGAGACTGGATCTATATGTATGATGGCTCTGGAAATGAGTCACACATACCATTCCCAGACCGTATTGATCTGAATGACCGTGCCAATGCCGAATATCTCCTGGCAAGCCCCACCGATCTCTGGATATGGTCAGGTGTATTGGGGCGTGCCGCGTTGCACCATTATCGGCTGTTGACAAACGGTAGGAGTCGATTGCCGGACAAGGCGGTACGTGTTTCCATTACCAATATAGGGGATGAAGAAACTCGGCCTGGGGCACTGCTGAAGCTTGCAAGCGGAGGCATTATCGCAGTCTGGCACCAGTTTAAGTACCATCTGGATCGCCGGTTGGATATGGGGTTTGCCTACGTGAACCCAAAGGGGGAAATTACGACCAACTACCCGACCTCAGCACCCGGCAAGGAAGGGACACCCGTCGCGACACGATGGGCCATGGCACAGCACCCGGCCGACGGAAGCATCTGGGCGTTTTTTAAGCGGGACAGCTATCATGAGATCAGTGCCCTCCATCTGACGGAGACGACAAAAGGGATTAAGCTCGATTGGGTCAAAACGGATTTCATAGGGAGGAACGATGGAATCCACGAACCCGAAGGGGAATATCCCTATCTCACCGCTATTGCCGATTCTGGTAACAATTCGATTGCTCTCGCCTATCAGAATAAGCGTTCTGAAATCTTGTATGCTACCGATGGGGACGGGAACCTCATGAACGGCAGTTGCGGCCAAGGCCCTTCACAACGGATGGAACCCTATTTTTTCGCCAAACGCTCATTAGTGAGTATCGTGCGGATAACAGCGGACGGGAGGAAAGCATTCCAGGATTTCCCGGGGTTTGTCGAGCGGACCCAGGAGTTTGGACTATCGCTCACTAATAGACTCTGGGTCCTCTACCGGCGAATTGATTGCGAAACGAGCAACTACGAGATGCTTCAGCGGCAGGGCGAAGCCATGCTCCGCTATAATGATGGTGCATGGAGCGAACCTCTGATACTCGGTAAATTGGATGCTGAGAAGGAGTACTACGGGGCTTCTCTCTTCTCTTCGCCGTATCGGCCTCACTTTCTGATGCGTCTTGACGATGGGAAATTACATCTCTTTGAAGCGAAATCTGGCCCTTAACAATGTCAGTTGCTCACCAATCGCTCTGGTGGAATCCGCAGTGAACGGGCGCTCGGCGGACCACTTCTCCCAACCCTGAACATTACGGCTACAACTCCATCATCTTTCCCCACAAAACTCTTCAGCTTTACCCGGCTATCGAGAACGAGTTTCGCTTGATCGGTAGAAAGATGTTCCGTCTCACCATCGGCGATCCTTTGCATGAGGAACGTAATGCCTGTCATGACTTGGAAGCTGAGATCAAGAAGCGTTGCCTCCAGCCAGATCCGTTCAAGAATACGGCCTGCATTCAGATAATCCTCATCAGAACCGCCCGGGACAACAACAGCTCCCAAGGCGCCTGCCGACATAGCCAGCTTGCGGGCGTTTGCAGCAATAATGTGCGACACCCCCACGGCGGTAAGTATCTTCACAAGGGACCAATTCTTGAGCAGAGGAAACATGAGGCGGTCTGGGGGGGCGAGATCGAGAGTCTTGATGTCAAGACCGTCCAATGTTGCGCGAGCCTCTTGGTCGTCCCAACGGATATGGTCGAAAAGAAACGCATGAAGGTATTGATTCTCAAAAACCAACCTGTCATTAAGGGCGATTACGTCAGCAACTGTAGATTGTTCATTTTTGTTGTGAGTAAGCACAACAGAACCAGACATGCCTTCAGCGGCGTGGAGCAGAGTGCGTCGTTCTTCATCAGTGAGCAGTGTCCCATCGTATTGACGACGATTTGTGCAGCGTTGAGGAATAGCGGAGGCAAGACGTGCATCACTTGAAACGCTGGGCAATAAATCAACAATGGCAACAAGTTCAGGATTAGTCGGATCAGGCAAAAGAACAGTATTTGCGCTATACCCGTTTGCCTCAGCAGCTAAAACCAGGTTTTCGATGAGTGCACCATGGGCGACCAGAGAGGCCCTTTGGCGATAATTGAAAAGAGAGGTATCACGCTCAGGGAGGTTGAAAATACGGATCCGATCTCCCTTCACCTCAAACCGCCACGGTTGGCAGTTGTCTCCGGAAGGGGCCTGGACTGCCGCTTTAAGCAGTTCTTGGTATCGCATGGTTATTCCTCTGACTTCATAAGCAGATTTTCGAGAATCAGACGTCTTTTTTTCCTCTGGGTCGGGCTCTTGCCCCCCAGCGCTATCCTACCCATTTTCACCTTGTTAAGAAGCATGTCGAACTGGAAATAGGAAGGAATTACCCTCAACTCTCCCTTCCCTGTCAGAATCTTCACTAATTCGGTCGCTATCAGTGAGGCTGCCATGGTACAGGCAGGGGATACCGCCGGTCCTGTACGACGTTTGAAGTTCACCCGGGAGGGATCAATATATGAAAGATGATATGGATTAGGTGTCAAACCAGCCGCAAATGCAGCCAATTTTTCGAGGGGGGGTGTTTGATCGTCAATGCCAAAATACTCATCGAAACTCATCCCGCATGGATCGAATACCTGTAGGGTTGCACCAAACCCCAGCGGAGCGGCCGTCAAGGCAAAAATCCCCTTTTCGCGACAGGTATTGAATATAAGACGACGGATGTCGATTTCAAAGAAATCGATCCCATCTACAAAGGCATTAGCTCCATCGAGAAACTCTTGCACATTTGCCTCTGTCACCCCCCCCTCAATCACTCTAACATCTGCCTGAGGGTTGATATCCTTGACCATCCCCGCAAGCACTTCTGCCTTGTTACGATTGAGCGTACTATGGAAGGCCCCAAATTGCCGACTGATATTAACAACATCAAACGAGTCCTGGTCTGAGATAGTGAAACTGCCGATGCCAAGACGTGCCAAAGTGAGAATATGGAGACCTCCAACCCCACCCGCGCCGGCAACCGCAATCCGAGAAGCCAGTAGTCGTCTCTGCTCCTCTTCAGTAAGGAGACCTATGTTTCGCGCAAATTCATTTCGAATAAGGCTATTGCTATCCATATATAAACCTCCACCATGGTAAAATTAAAATGTGTAGCGGTATCCTTAGGTCACAACAAACACACCTGAAAGTTATCACACCGTTATTCCAGCAGCAAGACGCTTTCAATTCCGCCACTCAAACGGCACCCCTGCCCTGCTTGCCTCGTTATCAAGGGCGGAAAGCTGTACCTCCAACTCCTTGATGCGCGCTTCATCCCTCTCGATCTTCTCCATTTGCTCATTGTAGGCTACCCTGTCCTGGGGACGCTGATAAATGGTTCGTTTGCGGTGGAGTTGGTCGAGGGCCTCTCGTTTCTTGGGTAGTCCGTCTTGGAGTGCTTTCAACTCAGAGCGAAGCGTCGCAAATCGCGAGCGCCACTCTTGCTCGGAAAAACCGCCGGGGAGTTTCGGCGCCGAACCTTTTAATACGGACGGTGACTGCGGTTGCGAGAGAGGCTTTGGCGTTGTACTTTCCAATGAGGGCGCCGGGCTTGTCATCGATGGACTCTTCCGGACACGCTTCCGGTACTTGGATGGTATCAGGTCGGGGTTATCGGTAAAATTGACAACCCCTTTATCGTCAACCCACCGATAGGTATCAGCCCGGGCAGCACCACTGAACGCCGTCACCACTGCCAAAGCGATGATAAGTTGTTTCATAGTTCTTGCCACCTCCGCATCAATGCCTCCTCATGCTCTACAATCAGCCCCAATGCCGCATGGCAACTGGCTATTTTGCGTTGACGACCAAGTACCTCAAGTGTATAGTACGACGTTTATAAACAGTCTATCAGCCGAACTTCACTATATGAGGGGCACGTCATGAATCTTCGCTCAATCTCGATCACCTGTATACTCTTCCTTGCCTGTGTATTGCCGGCAACGGCCAAGGAAACCAAAGAGATAACCTTCAAGCTCAGGAACGCGGAACCTGTCGTTTTCAGCCACGACTATCACCTTGCCAAGTATAACAACAACTGCCGTATTTGTCATAACACCCTTTTCAATCTTAAAAACCGTAAACGTTACACAATGCTCGAGATGGAAAAAGGTAAGTCGTGCGGCGCCTGCCACACCGGTATCAAAGCTTTCAGTGTTGCCGATGACGCTGATTGCGTCCGTTGCCACAGGGGGAAACCCCGCCCAGTAGTATTCAAGATGAAGGGGGCCACTCAAGCAGTTTTCAAGCATGAGATCCATGTTCCCAAGCTCGGTGGCAAATGCCGTACCTGCCATGGCAACCCGAACATAGTTGGTGTCAAGAAGGTTACCATGGCCCAGATGGAGAAAGGGAAATCCTGCGGTGCCTGCCACGACGACAAGAAGGCGTTTACAGTTTCCGGCAACTGCGGCAAGTGTCACCAGGGAATGGCGCCACCGAAAACCGTAGCGTTCAAGATCAAGGGAGTTGCCGACGCCACGTTCAGCCATGAGTTCCATCTTGGCATGTACAAATGTGCCAACTGCCACACAAAGCTCTTCGTATATCGGGCCGGCGCCAAACATAACACCATGGCCGACATGGCGAATGGCAAATCCTGCGGGGCCTGCCATAACGGCAAGGACGCCTTTGCCTCCACCGGAGACTGTTCAAAATGCCACCCAGGCCTCAAGCCGGGCAAGCTGACCTACAAGACGAGCGTCGGCGAGGCTTTCTTCGACCATGGGATCCATCTCGAGATGTTCAAGTGTGCTGATTGCCACACCAAGATATTCAAATACAGGAAGGGTGCTTCCTCTGCCACCATGGCCCAGATGGAAGCGGGCGCTTCCTGCGGCACATGCCACAACGGCAAGGACGCCTTCTCGGTGAAGGACGACTGCGTCAAGTGTCACAACATGTAAAACCAAGGTAATTATACGCATAACAGAAACGGCGGAGTGTTAGGGACACTCCGCCGTTTCTGTTTGTGGCGCCACTGAATAAACAAGCGGCAACGATCTACAGGGACCGCACCCGCCTCAACGCATCCACTACCCCCCGAGGTGTTGCCTCAACAACTAACACACGGGTCCCGAGAGACTTTTCCAGGCCATCCACCGACAGGTCATCCAGAAAAATGCCCTCCCCTTCCTTGAGCATCACATCGGGAACCAAGACCGCATCACCAAGATCCCTTCCCGACAACTCTTCGACGATATCGCTGCCGGCAACGAGGCCGGTCACCGTAACCGATTCACCAAAGAGTCGGTTATGGACCGCCACGGGTTTGAAAGTGGCCCCCGTTCTGGCAGAGAGCTTTTCGAGAAATGCAGCCAGATAGCGATAGGGGGATTCGCCGGTTACGACGGTGACAGTGACTGGCTTCCCCTTCCGGGCTTTCTTGAGGACACGCTCTGCCTCGTCGAGAAAAAGCGGAATCATGCCAACACCATTCTCGATTTGAGGTAAGTCGCCATAGATTTCAAGGGGCGGAAACGGGAGTCCGGACTTGATGTAGAACTCATCGGCAATAAAGAGAAACGGCGCTCCCAACTCGCGCTCCAGGCGCTCCGCCGCAGGCTGCCAGGTACGAATGAAGGCCTCTGCATAGCCGGTCGTTACTGGTTCCAGCGCGGGAAGCCCACGCCGGTGTTTCGTGATGCCAACCGGGACAATGGCAAGGGATTCAACCCAGGGGTGAAGTCCGGCCAGATCCCGGACAGTCTTCTCAAGTTCGATGCCGTCGTTTAGGCCGGGACAGAGGACGATCTGGGTATGCATGACAATACGGGCAGCAGCCAGTTCCCGCATCACGTCGAGAATCGGCAGGATCTCCGTGCGGCCAAGGAGCCGTTCCCTCAGAGCAGGGTTCGTTGCGTGGACCGAAATATAGAGGGGAGAGAGACGCTGGGCGACGATCCGGTCCAGGTCTACACGGTCGATATTGGACAGGGTCACGTAGTTGCCATAGAGGAAGGAGAGGCGGTAGTCCTCATCCTTCACGTAGAGGGGGCGCCGCAGCCCCTTGGGAAGCTGGTGGACAAAGCAGAAGACACACTTGTTCCCGCACTGGGCCGGAACGGGCGAAGCAAAGACGAGGCCCAGAGGCTCATCGCCGTCTCGCTCGATCTCCGCCTCCCAGTGCTCCCCTGAGGGTTTCACAACCTCCAGAGTGAGTTCCTCGTCATGGGCATAGAACGAAAAATCGATAATATCGCGGAGATCCTGGCCGTTTATGGCCACAAGACGGTCACCGGCCTCAATTTCCAGCTCTTCGGCAATACTCCCCGGCTGAACATAGTCGATAAGAAGTCCTTCCATCAGGTCCCCCGGTAGAATGGAGTGGTGAGATACCAGCCGGTGAGGTGGCGGAGAAAAACCTTCAGAACGGCGGCCACGGGAACCGCCAGAAGCATGCCGAAAATGCCGAACCACTGCCCACCGATAAAAAGAGCGATAATTGCAACCACCGGATGGAGCCCCACCCTGTTGCCGACGATGGCAGGGGTGATGAGCGCCCCTTCGATGGCCTGCACGATCACAAACCAGCCGAGACAGAGGAGCGGATGGAGCAGGTCGTGGAATTTGAGGAAAGCCATGATCATGGACACCACAATCCCGAAGATGGTCCCCACATAGGGGATAATGAAGAGGATGCCGGAGAGAGTCCCAATGGCGATTGCCAAGTCAATGCCGATCAGGGAAAGGCCGATGCTGTAAAGGACCGCCAGAATGGCGCAGACCGAGAGCTGTCCCCGCACGAAAGCGGAAAGGACACCATCGATTTCGCCGCCGAGACCGGTTACCGTCTCCCGGGAACGCGCGGGCACCAGTTTCAGAGCCCCCTCCTTGAAATGGGGCATATCGGCCAGGAAGTAGTAGAGGTAAACCGGCGTGATGAAATAGCCGACCACGGTCAGGATGAATCCCAGGGTCGACGAGAAGGCCTTTTTCACGAAATCATAGGCCCCACGGGCAATATCGAAAGAGATGCCGCGCAATTCATTCAGCATCCGGTCCACCTGCCGGTAGAGCTTGTCCGGGGTTTCAATCTGGAGATAAACCTTCACCTTCTCGGGGATAAGACCGTAAAAACGGTTTGCGTAATCGGGGAGGTTGATCTGCACCGCCGCCAGCTCGTTCTGGATGGAACCGGCAAAGAAGGCGAACGCCCCCACAAAGCCGACAACAATCCCGGCCATGACCAGCAGGATTGCCACGCCCCGAGGGACCCGCTTCCCCTCCAGCCATGACACGACCGGATTGAGCACATAGGCGAGGATCAGGGCGAGAAGCACCGGAAGGAAGATGGAACTGAGCGACCAGGCAAAGAAAAGCCCCGCCAGGACGAGCACCCCGACAATAATGAATGGAGAGTATTCTTTGAGATAGGTGGTCACGGAAAAATAACTGCCGGCAAGACGCAACCGGCCCTCCCCCGGCGAAGGGGAAAGGGCCGGATACGCCCCGGTGGAAGGGGATTACTGGTGAAGTTTAAAGGTGCCGTCAACGGAGGTGATGGACGAAATGGCATGCTTGTAAATCAGCATGTCGCCCTGGATCTCCATGAGAACCGAGAAATTGTCGAATGACTTGATGTACCCTTCGAGTTTTTCTCCCGACATGAGCCGAACAGCAACCTTGATCCGCTCTTTCCGCGACTGGTTGAGGTATTGATCCTGGATGTTGAACGGTGCTTTTGCCATATGCCGCTCCTTTAATGATAAAATCCCATGACAGTACTCAAGATACTATCAAACTTCCCTGGATATTCAACCCAGATAATTTCCGAATCCCGGCGAAACCACGTCATCTGGCGTTTTGCATACTGTCGCGTGTTCTGTTTGATGAGCCGCACGGCCTCATCAAGGGAGAATTCACCGGCAAGATGAGCGCAGATTTCCCGGTAGCCAATGGAGCCCATGGCCTTGAGGGTTGCGGGATACCCTGCTGACAGGAGTCCCCTCACCTCCCCGACGAAACCATCAGCCATCATCCGGTCCACCCGCTCCTCCACCCGCCGGTAAAGAAGCTCCCGCTCGACGGAAATGCCGAGCTTGAGGCAGTGGTAGGGCTCGTCGGCAAAGCGGTGCGCTTCCTGAAAGGCCGACAGGGGACGTCCCGTCAGGAGAAAGACCTCCAGTGCCCGCACGATCCGGACGCCGTCGTTGGGGTGAAGCCGGGCTGCAGCTACGGGATCGACCGCGGCGAGGCGCCGGTGCAGGGACTCCAAGCCTTCGCTGTGAGCCTGATTTTCCAGCTTGCGACGGATATTCTCGTCTCCGCCGGGAGAAGCCACGAGTCCATGGGTCAGGATCCTGATGTAGAGACCAGTGCCACCCACCAGAATGACCCGCTTTCCCCGACGCTCAATCTCCCCGATCGCCCGGGCTGCGTACTCGCGAAAGTCGGCGGCGGTGAAATTCACCTTGGGATCGACGATGTCGTAGAGGTGGTGGGGAACCCGCCGGCGCTCCTCTTGGGAAGGCTTTGCGGTGCCTATGTCCATGCCCCGATAGACCTGCATGGAATCGGCGTTGACGATCTCGCCGCCGATCCGCTCGGCAAGCTCCAGGGCCAACGCCGACTTTCCCGAGGCCGTGGGTCCCTGGACGATGACGAGCCTGGTCTTTTCTTCTTCCTTCACGCCATCACTCCTACCGTTTGAACATCCGCTCCACCTCGGCAAGGGTGAGCCGCTGAAGGACAGGGCGGCCGTGGGGGCAGTTGGTGGAGTAGTCGGTGGCGTCCATCTGGGCGAACAGGGCCTCGATCTGGGCGGTGGTGAGGGGGTGTTCTCCCCGCACCACGCTGTGGCAGGCGATGCGGGTAAGGATCTCCTCCACGGCGTCGGCAACGGAACGGTTCGCACCGACAGCCAGGAACTCCTCCAGGGTATCCCTCATGATGCGGAGATAGTCCTTCCCGGCCAGAAGCCGCGGCACACCTTTCACCACCCAGGTGGTGCCGCCAAACTCATCAAGATCAAACCCGATGCGGCGCAGCTCCTCGCCATGTTCGCACAGTTCCGCCGCCTCACGATGAGAGAGCTCCAGGGTGTCGGGGAAGAGGAGCCCCTGCCCTTCCACCCCGCCGGCCGCGAACTGGGCCTTGAGGCGCTCGAAGGCCACCCGTTCGTGGGCCGCGTGCTGGTCGATGATGACCAGGTCGCTTCCGTCCTGGCAGAGAATGTAGGAGGCATGAAACTGCCCGATGATCGCAAGCCGTGAGAAGTAGCCCAGCTCCTTCGGGCATTCGGACTCCTCCGCAGGGCGAGCCGGCGCAGGCACGGCAGGAGGCGGCTGAGGCTGAAAGAAGGGACGGCTTGGGGCCGGCGAGGGACGGTAGTTGACGAGAAGCTCCCGCACCTCGGCGACCCGTTCCGAACTCGTGGCTGGCTCGCGACGTTCAGGGACGGGTGAGGGAACTGTTGACGGCGATTCCTTGCGCAGCCAGGGGGTCGGTCGAAGCGCCTCCTCGATCACCCCCTGGATCACGTCGTGAACGACCCCCTGTTGCCGGAACCGGACCTCATGTTTGGTGGGATGGACGTTCACGTCCACCTCCCCTGCCGGCACCTGAATAAAGAGGACCACCACGGGGTAGCGCCCCCGCTCCAGGAAGTTGCGGTAGGCTTGGAGGACAGCGTGTTGCACCACCCGATCACGGATGAAGCGGCCATTGATGAAGGTATAGAGGTGCCCTGCGGCAGAGCGGCTCACGTCGGGACGGGCCACGAGCCCTCGCACCGCCACCCCCTCCACGGTGGAGTCCAGGGGGTACAGGGCGCCGGCAATGGTGCGCCCCAGGAGTGCCGTCACCCGCTCCTCCATGGTGCCGTTCAGTGCCCGGAAAACAGTCTTGCCGTCATTCACATAGGTGAAGCGCACCTCGGGGCGGGAGATGGCGAGACGGGTGAGAAGATCCCCCACATGGCCGGCCTCGGTCTCGGCGCTCTTCATGAACTTGAGCCGCGCCGGCGTATTGAAAAAGAGGTTCCGCACGGTGATGACCGTCCCCTCGGCCATGCCGCAAGCTTTCACCTCTTTGATCCGTCCCCCCTCGGCATAGATTTCCGTTCCCTCGATGGCTCCCCGCTGGCGGGTGGCAAGGGAGAACCGGGAGACGGAGGCAATGGACGGGAGCGCCTCTCCCCGGAAACCGAGAGTGCCGAGGGAGAAGAGGTCGTCATCGGAGGCGATCTTGCTGGTGGCGTGGCGTTCAAGGGAAAGGAGGGCATCCTCCCGGGACATGCCACTCCCATCGTCGGTGACCCGGATGAGGCGCCTTCCCCCCGCCTCGATCTCGACAATGATGTCGCGACAGCCGGCGTCCAGGGAATTCTCCACCAACTCCTTCACTACCGACGCAGGGCGCTCCACCACCTCGCCGGCGGCGATCTTGTTGGTCAGGTTCTCAGGGAGGATTTTGATGCAGGTTGACACGGGTTCTCTCTCCCCCTCAGGCCAATTTCTTCCGGATGGCATCGACCACGTGGGCGGCATCGTTGATGGCGGTATAGATAAGGTTCGGGTGCTTCTCCTCCTGGATGCTGCCGCCGCTAATCTTCATGAACGATGGTGAAATGGCGCCGCCGATGACGTAGACCCCCTTGCGGGTCGATTCGTATTCGGCGGTGAGAAGGATCAGCCGGTCACCTTCCTTGGCCACGGTGCAGACCCCCTCGGCACAGGCAATGGTCTGTATCCCGATCTTGTCGAAGATGGGGAGCGGCCCCTGGTAGCCGATGCAGGCGATGACGCTTTTCATGGGAAAGCTCATGGCGTGATAGATCTCGATGCCGTCCGGCTGGCGGAACTCGTTGATCCGGATGACAAGGCGGTCGACCCCCTCCTCGTCCACCTCCCCGATGCGGGGAATGGCGCCGGGGAGGAGGCGGATGTTGCCCCCCAGGAGTATTTCTTCGCCGAGCCGCTGGGCGGTCTCCTTGTTCACGTCGAACTTCTCGGCCACGTGGGCCCAGTAGACCGGATGGGTGTCCTGGGCTTCGCGTTTCGCCTTGAGAATGGAGATTATTACGTCGGCTGCCGTGTTGCCGCCTCCGATGACCAGGGTCCGCACCCCCTCGTACTTGCGGGGATCGTCCAGTGAGGTGGCGACCATTTTTGCATCGCCGTAGACCGTCAGCTCCCGGGGAATACTGCTGCCGAAGGCGAGAATCACCTTCCGTGCCCTGTAGTTACCCTTTGAGGTATGGACAACCAGATGGTCGCGCTTGTCCTTGATATCCTCGAAGGTCACCTCGGTCTGGACGTTGAGGTTCTCGTGCTGAACGAAGTGTTGCACGTACTGAATGTACTTTTCCACGGCCACCGGCTTGTCGGGCGGACGTAGCTCCTCCACGAGGAATGGCTCGGGATTTTCCTTGGGCTTCGACGGGTAGACGTTTTTCCCCTCGGGATAGGTATTGGCAATCCCCTGAAAGACGGTCTTACCCTGTTCGAGCAGGATATAGGAGAGGCCACCACGGTGGCAGAGATAGGCCGCCGCCACTCCTGCCGGGCCGGCACCGACGATAACCACATCGAAACTCCCCATGACTACCTCCATTTTTCATGAATCGCTTCAGCATAGCACAAAAATAAAAAACCCGGAGCATTTCTCTCCGGGTCACACATGCCTGTTCATCTATAAAAATGCACCGTACGCTGCGGGAAAGTTGCTTCCGGGCGTACGGTGCTGGTCCCAGTCCGGGAGGGTACCGGGCCAAATCTTTATTGCTGCTAGATCCTGTTCATTCTCCGGGCTGCCTCCATGAGCTCGCCCCGGAAGTCGGGATGGGCGACATTGATAAGGTTCATGGCCCGCTGCCTGGCTGTCTGGCCCCGGAGCTTGGCAACCCCGAACTCCGTCACCACGTGGTCCACATCGTTCTTGCTGGTGGTGATGGAGGCCCCCGGCGCCAGTGTCGGCACGATGCACGATATTGTTCCGTTCTTGGCGGTTGCCGCCGTGCAGATGAAGGCCTTGCCGCCACGGGACCTGTTGGCGCCGCGGGCGAAGTCCGCCTGTCCGCCGGTGCCGCTCCACTGCAGGTGGCCGAAGGATTCGGAGCAGCACTGCCCCAACAGATCCACCTGGATGGTGGCATTGATGGCAACCATGTTGTCGATCTGGCCGATAACGTACGGATCATTGACGTAGTCCACGGGATGCATCTCGATCGTCGGGTTTTCGTTCATAAAATCGAAGACTTTCCGCGTGCCCAAGGCAAAAGTGCCGACGGTCTTGCCCCGGTGAAGGTTTTTGCGCGAATTGTTTACCGCACCGGCGAGCATGAGGTCGACGATGCCATTGGAAATCAGTTCGGTGTGTATTCCCAGATCCTTCTTCTTGAGCAGAGCATTACAGACTGCGTTGGGAATGCCGCCCCACCCCATCTGGACCGTCGCCCCGTCATCGATCATTTCCGCTATGTAGCCGCCTATTGCCTCTTCGATGGGAGAGATGGGGGGAATATCCTGCTCCTTGAGGGGCTCATCGCACTCAATGATGTGGGTAACTTCCGAGATATGGATATGACAGTTGCCGTGTGTACGGGGGCATTGGGGGTTCACCTGCACCACAACCTTGCCGCCAGTCTGCACGGCTTTTCTAATCGCCTCCATGGTATAGCCCACGGAGAGACTGCAGGTAAAGTAACCGTACTCGTCCATGGGGGAAACCACCGTTCCCGCCACGTCAACGGGCCAATACTCCCTCATCAGCTTGGGAACCTCGCTGAAATGGTTGGGGACAAAGTCGGCCCATCCCTTCTGGACCGCCTCGCGGGAAACGTGGCTGGTGAACCAGGCGTTGACCTTGATGTGGGGAACCGAATCCTCGGTGAAATAGTCGGGGCAGAGGTGGTGCTGCTGGTTGACGACAACTCCTTCCAGTTCGCGCTTGCGTGCCGCCAACGCCTTGACGAGGAGTGTCGGCTCCCCCACGCCGAGGGGAAAACAGAGGTGGTCGCCAGACCTCACGATTGATGCTGCTTCCGCCGCTGTACAGAGTTTCTGCTGGTATTCCTGCTGGAAATTCTTTTTGCTCAGTGTGACGACGTTCATGACCGTTACCTCCCTATGTGGGTATGTTCTGATGGACTGGACACTTCACTGCACCAATCGCATATACATCCTTGGGACATTCTCCATTCATGGGCGATGTCCCCTCCGCACCAAACATCGATACACTTCCTATAGCAATCGCGATACCAAACAATGTTATTTTTTTAAAAAACACCACAACATCGCTAATACCCTGTAAATCCGCAGGATTCTCAAACACCAACCAACTATTAAGTAATTTTTAACATTTATACAGTAAACCAACGTTGTCACACGGTAGATGGTAATTAATTGCAACATCAGCATAACTCTTCGTCAGCACTTACAATATTTATTGTTTACAGCATAAATAACAAATGTAAACAAATGTTGTCACTACTCTGTTTGCGTGCTATCTCACGGGAAAGGGACGAACGCTTAATCGAATTCATGCCCCTATTCAGGCTAGTAAACTGTTTTGTCTTAAAACATTGTTTACCGGATTCAGGGTGGGGTGTATGGAAGAAATCGGAGGAGACGTAAAAGCGGGCAGGGAATCGGGGAAACCATTAATTGGCAACATGATTGAGATTCGTAACGATGGATGAGGCGTTCAGTTCGGACAGCCATCCTCACCGGCATGCTTATGCAGTTTTTTGTAGAGTCCCTGCCGGGAGATTCCCAGCAGATGGGCGGCGTGGACTTTATTCCCATGACTGAGTTCGATTGCCTCATGGATGAGGAGCTTTTCAAAGTCGTCGATAATCCGGCTGATGTCTTTTTGGCCGAGGCTGGCGCGGATAAACTCCTCGGCTCCCGAGGCAGCGACACGGGCGGACTCTACGCCTTCGCGGGGAAAGAGCCGGCAAAGCTGGTCGGGTAAATGCTCTCTTCTGATCAGAGGCCCGACAACAACGTTGAAAGCGCTTTCTATGACGTTACGGAGTTCGCGGATGTTCCCGGGCCAGTCGTAGCGGCTGATGATGTCCCAGGCGTCGTCATCGAGTCCCTGCACGTCAGTTCCGAATTCGGAGTTGAACTTGGATATGAAGCTGCTGATGAGCAACGGTATATCTTCCCTCCGCTCCCGAAGCGGAGGGATGGCGAAGGTGACCACGTTGAGCCGGTAGTAGAGGTCTTCCCGAAATTTTCCTTCCTTGACCTGTTGCTCCAGGTTGCTGTTGGTCGCTGCCACCACCCGGACGTCAACACTCCTCGAAACCGTGCTCCCCAGCGGCGTCAGCTCCCTCTCCTGCAACAACCGCAGCATCTTGGCCTGCATGTAGAGCGGCATGTCGCCGATCTCGTCAAGAAAGATGGTGCCGGTATGGGCCTGCTCGAACCTCCCGAGCTGCCCTCCCTTCTTGGCGCCGGTGAAGGCCCCCTCCACATAGCCGAAAAGCTCCGACTCCAGAAGGTGTTCGGGGATGGCCGCGCAGTTCATGCTGACAAAGGGCGCATACCGCCGGTTGCTGGCGGAATGAATGGCGTGGGCGAAAAGCTCCTTGCCGGTCCCGCTCTCCCCGCGCAGGAGAATGTTGGAGGTCTTGAGGGCGACTCGTTGCAGGGTCTCCTTCAACTCCACGATCTTTTTGCTCTGGCCGACGATACTGTTGATATCGTACTTGAAGTGGATCTCGGCGCCCGAAGTGAGTCGCTGCTGTTTCCGCGGCTCCGCGGCCTGCAACCGGTTGGCGATGAGAGTGATCTCCCGTATGTCGCTGAAGAGGATCTTCCCCACGCAACCAATGACCCTCCCCTCCTTGATAAGCGGGAAGATACTAGCGTAAACCTGCTTGCCGTTCAGGTAATGGGCAACTCCGATCTCGGGCTTGCCGGTTTCCATGACCATCGGCATGCGCGAGGGTTGGGAGGTAGTAGTGTAGGCTTGGCGAATGTGCTTGCCGATCATGGCCTGAGGGGTCGTGTCGAACAGCTTGGCGAAGGACTGGTTGACCAGGACCACAACCCCTTTGCGGTCGACAACGATGATGCCGTCATGGTCAAAATTAAGGAAGGAATTGGTGGAGCGAAGAATTTCGCCCAACTCGTCAGTCGAGTTGGTGAGGTCGTCGGGGAGCAGTCTAATGAGAGAGAGTGCCCCGCCCACGATCCGGTCGTCGTCGATGATCGGCACGTAATCGCAAACTATGGAGCCTGTCTTCGCCTTTATGACCTGGTTACTGAAACTGATGCCGCCTCGCATGAGGTTGCCGAGGTTCGCCATATCGATTACATCGCCGATTCTCTTTCCCAGCAGGGTCTCCGGAGCTTCCCCCAACAGTCCCCCAGCGGTCTCGTCGAGAGAAACAATGGCGAGGTCGGTGTCTATCCTGAGAACCCCTGCGCTGCCGGGCTCTGCCGATGGGTTCCCGTTCGACCCGGCCAGTGCATTATCATCGGCACATTTCATGAAAAACCTTCCCCTCACGCACCCACACACCAAACATCACATTTTGAGGCTCTTGCAAAACGTCATGAGGAGGCCGGGATGCTAGGCGTAAGCGAGCGAGGAAGCGAGGCGTACCCGTTGGTACGTTGAGCTTTCGAGCGAGCGGCAACAACGCAGACCGGTCCCGCAGTAGTTTTGCATGAGCCTCATATTGAAAATTATTAACCGGGATCACGACAGCGGCTATTCCAGGTAATCGTTCTGTTCAATATAATCGAGTTTATGCAAGAGGTTAGACTATTGTCAATTAATAAAACATTATTTCAACCAAATGTATACCCATGCTATACGGCGGATAATACCCGCCCCAGGAACCTTGCAGGATTACCGTTGAACACCTGGGTCTCAATCTCTTCGGGCAATCTCAGCTCCCTGACCATGCTGATGTAGTCAAGGGCAGAGCCGGCATGGTAGAGAAAGGTATCGGTTCCGAAGCAGATCTGGTCGGGATAGTGCATGATGAAGTCGCGGTAACTGGCGGGATTACTCCGCATGTACGGCAGGAGGCCGGCAATGTCGGTAAAGATGTTGGGGTAGCGGTCGAGAAACGCGCTGAACGCCTTGCGGCCGATCCCCAGATGGGGGAAATTGACCCGTACCCGCGGGAAATCGTCCAGAAGGTCTTTCATCACGTCGCCGTACCGACGGGCGTCCATGTGGTAGAGCAGAGGAAGATCATGGTTCTCGGCGTAGGCAAACAGGTCCCATTCCCTGCGGCGGTACTGTTCGAGACTGATGCCGAGGGTATCCGGCACGTTGCCGACACCGAGGTCGTTCTCGTTATCTGGTAGATAGATCCCCTTGATCCCCTTGAACCCCTGCCCCATATACCCGTCAAGGGCTGTCGCCACGTCGCCCCGCAGGTAGCGCGTATCGACGAACGGCAATAGGGCGTGATCCACGGATTCCGCGAGCGCCAGCAAATCGTCCGTTTCGTTGAAATGGGGATCCCCATGATTTTCGACGTAATCGGGAATCAGGTTCCAGGTGGTTTCAGGATCCGGCTGGGTATTCACCAGACCAGCGACGACCATCCGCCTGAGCCCTTCACGGCGCAGTAGGGCGATATCGCGGGCAAGAGCCGTCTCCTGCTGGCGTCCCACAAAGCAATGCATGTGGACATCGATAATCTCAGAGGTCATAATCGCGCTCCCGGCCGCTGAATATTCAACACGGACGGCCACTACCGCCCGCTGTAACGGGGCGCCCTTTTCTCCAGAAAGGCCGTGACCGCCTCCAGATGATCGTCCGCCTGGTGGGCTATGGCCTGGAAACAGGCGGTCGCATCGAGGAAATCCGGCAGGTCGCTGCGCTGGGCCAGTTTGAGCAGACGCTTCATCAGCCGCAATGCCTGGGGTGGTTTGGCGGCAATCTGACCGGCCAGCTCCCGTGCCCGCGGGAGCAACTCCTCCGGTTCCACGACCTCCAGGAACAGGCCCAGTTGCAGCGCTTCCGCAGCCTTCATGACCCTTCCGGTGAACAGCATCTCCGCTGCCCGCTGGCACCCCACAAGGCGTGGCAGGAACCAGGCGCCCCCATCCCCCGGAATGATGCCGAGATTGATGAAGGTTCCTCCAATCAAAGCCTTGTCCGAGGCGATGCGGATATCGCACATGCAGGCCAGGTCGAGACCGGCCCCCATGGCCGGGCCGTTGACGGCGGCAATGACCGGGATCTCCGCTTTGTGGAGGGCCAGCGGAACCTGCTGAATGCCGCGCCGGTACTGGTCCTGAACCTCGATGGGCCCGCCGGCGAAGATGCCACTCTTTTCCTGCATCTCCTTGACATTGCCGCCGGAAGAAAAGGCCGCCCCCGCGCCGGTGACAACCAGCACCGAGACTTCCGCCGAGGTGTTGGCCCACTGCACCGTCCGCACGATATCGTCGACAAGGGCTGTTCCGGTCAGGGCGTTGCGCACATCGTCCCGCTGGAAGGTAAGGACAGCCACCCCCCCGTGCAGTTCCAGGGATGAATCCTGCAACTGCGGCACAGCCACCGTATTCAATGCTTCACCGTTCATACTGGATATCATACTCCCATAAAAAAAGAGGTGGCATGATCTCCATGCCACCTCCCATTGTTCACTTACACGCGTTCGAAGATCGTCGCAATTCCCTGTCCGACACCGATACAGAGGGACACGAGACCGTAGCGGGAGCCACGGCGCTTCATCTCATGAACCAGCGTGGCGGTGATCCGGGCGCCGGTGGAGCCGAGGGGGTGGCCGATGGCGATGGAGCCGCCGTTGACGTTCACCTTGGCCGGATCGATCCCCAGTTCGCGTATGCAGGGGATGGACTGGGCTGCAAAGGCCTCGTTCAGCTCGAAGAGGTCGATATCTTCGATTTTCAGGCCGGCCCGTTGCAGCACCTTCTGGACCGCCGGGATGGGGCCGAGCCCCATGTACGAGGGATCACAACCGGCAACCGCACTGGCGACGACCTTGGCGAGCGGCTTGTAGCCGAGCTTCTTGGCGGTTTCGGCCTCCATGAGGAGGAGCGCCGCGGCGCCGTCGTTGATGCCGCTGGAGTTGCCGGCGGTGACGGTCCCCTCCTTCCTGAAGGCAGCCGGCAGTTTGGCAAGCTGCTCCATGGTGACGTCGTTGCCGCGGGGGAATTCGTCCCTGGAGACGATGATCGGGTCCCCCTTCTTCTGGGGAATGACCACGGGAACGATCTCGTCATTGAACTTGCCGGCCGCATCGGCGGCAGCCCATTTCCTCTGGGTCTCCAGGGCAAACTCGTCCTGCTCCTGGCGGGTGAGGCCGTACCGCACCGCCACGTTCTCGGCGGTTTCGCCCATCCCTTCCTTGGCGTACGGCTCGGTCATCTTCGGGTTGGTGAAACGCCATCCGATGACGCTGTCGAACACCTTGATGTCGCGGGAAAAGGGTGATTCGGACTTGGCCATGACAAAGGGGGCGCGGGTCATGGATTCGGTGCCGCCGGCGATAAAGACATCCCCTTCGCCGAGTTTAATCGCATGGGCTGCGCTGTTGATGGCATTCAGGCCCGAGGCACAGAGACGGTTGATGGTCTGCCCCGCGACCGAATACGGCAGACCGGCCAGAAGCGCCGCCATCCGGCCCACGTTCCGGTTGTCCTCGCCCGCCTGGTTGGTGCAACCGAGCACCACATCCTCGACCAGGTTCGGATCAAGATTGTTACGCTTCACCAGTTCGGAAATACAGTGGGCGGCCAAGTCGTCGGAGCGGACATTTTTCAGGGCGCCGTTGAATTTACCCACCGGAGTACGGACAGCATCGACGATTACTGCTTCACGCATTGGAACCTCCATCGCTTTGCGAATTAAGAGTTAATTAGATGTACTGGCCGCCGTCAACCTTGATGCATTCGCCGGTGATGTGACGGGACTTCTCGGAGCAGAGGAAGGTGACCAGCCAGGCGACTTCTTCCGGCTTGCCCATGCGGCCAAGGACGATGTCGGCCAGTGATTTCTGCTTCACGTCTTCTGGCAGGGCTGCCATCATTTCGGTCTCGATGAGGCCCGGGGCGATGGCGTTGCAGTTGACGTTGGACTTGGCCAGTTCGCGGGCAAGGGCCTTGGTCAGGCCGATGATGCCGGCCTTGGCGGCGGAGTAGTTCGTCTGGCCGAATTTGCCGCGCATGCCGTTGATGGAGGTGACGTTGACGATCTTGCCGCTCCCCTGCTCCTTCATCAGCGGCGCAACGGCGCGGCAGTAGTTGAAGTAACCCTTCAGGTTGATGGCGAGGCACTCATCCCACTGCTCCTCGGTCATCTTCCAGATGACGGCGTCGCGGTTGACGCCGGCGTTGTTCACCAGAATGTCAACGCTGCCGAATTCGGCCGCCACCTTGTCCACCATTGCCTGGGCATCCTTGAAGCTGGCAACATCGGCTTGGACCGCTATGGCCTTTTGTCCCATCTTATGGATTTCCGCACAGATGGCGTTGGCCTCTTCACTGTGCTTGCGGTAGTTGATGGCGACGTTGGCACCACTTTTCGCCAGGTCCAGCGCGATGGCGCTGCCGATACCAAGACTAGCCCCGGTAACAATTGCATTTTTTCCTTTGAGCTCCATGTTCTCCTCCTTTTTGTCTCTACTGGGTTGGTGTTGTTATTCGGCATCCTGCTTCTGGGCCGGGCGTTCAAATTTTAAGCATTATGGTAAACAAGTACTGCAATACCTATTTTATGTCAACAAAAATTTACGCCTCTTTTCTTGGGGACTAACAATTATTCAAAGCAGACGCGTTTGTCTCCAGGAGGCACTGCTGCACTGGGAATAACGTGTTGATTTTCCTGGCCATGATGGTTGAGGTGGTAATAGTGGGGGGGAAGTGCCGCACAGAGTCTGGCCGCCGCGCTCTCCAGCACCGGGAGACTCCCTTCCGGTCGCTGCAAAAGAGAAGCTATTGGGGCCACCGCCTCCTGATAGGCCCTGTGGGCCTCGGCAGAAAGGAGACCATTTTTTTCCAATTCCTCCCGGCGCTGGATACACCTGCCGATGACCAGCGCCGCCAGTCCCCCCTCCACCACCACAAGGTGGTTGGCGTCGAAGCTCTTTGCCATGGCTACCAGGCGGATGACGCGGTGCTGGAGACGCGCCAGCAATCGCCCTGCCATGCTGGAGGATTCACTCTCTGTCATGACAAGGAGGTCCCGCACAATGGCAATCAGAAGGGAACGCATCCGCATTGCCGGATTGATCGGGATCAGGTAGTGAAACGAAGCCCAGGCAATCCCGATACCGGCCACGGTGGCAAAGGCACCGGTCAGCAGGTCATAAGCCGTACTGGTGAGCGGGACGCCGGGCTGCTCGACGAACATGAAGATGAGCGTGGCGTCGGTGGCGGCAGCCACCGTTTGCCGATACTGCATGGCAAATACGCCGAGAAGGATCAGCGGAGCGATTACGACTCCTTCCACGAGGGGATTGGTCACCCCCGGCAGCAGAACCAGCCGGCAAAAAAGAGCAGCCGCGGAACCGATCGAGGCGCCGACAAAGACGTGAACCAGTGTGTCGGCGGGAAAATCCCGCGTGGAAAAGAGACTGACCATGATGGATGCGGGCATGAGCATCACTGCCCCCTGCTTCCACCCGGTCACCTGCCAGATCAGCCCCACGGTGAGGATGGCGACAGCGGCTCGCAGCGCAGCCCGCTGCCCCGCATTCCAATCCCGATGGCGGATGAGCCGGGTCGCGGTTTCCTCTTCAGGTGTGCCCGGCGCAGTATCGAACTCCGACAGAACGAGTCGCAGGGCCGACACGAGGTCTGTCAGCGTCTCCCCCAGAAGGGGAAGATTGGCCGCGGTCTCAGCCGCAACCCGCTGGAGATCGTCGATGCATGAGGCGGCTGTTGTGTTTCCTTTCAGGTTACCGGCAACATCCTCAAGGCGCAGAACAAGTTGGCTCAACCGATCATCGCTGGAGGCATGCTGACCGCTTCCCAGGGTAACCGACCGACCGGCGGCCAGAAGGGAGAGGAGCGAGGCAACGAGACTCCGAATGTGGCGCTTTTTCCTCTTGAAGCGCAGCGACCCCGCCCCTACAACGTCCATGAGGCTTTCAATCTCCGCGATCTCCAGCAGAATTTCCTGTTCCAGCCGCACCTGGCTGCTCTCCCCCCCATGACGCAGCAGCAGCGCCAGCCACGCGATGGCCTCCCCGGAAACCCGGCGGAGTCGGTCCACATAGTCGTCCTTCGACTGGCGGGGGGTAAAAAGGAGCGTGACCGTCGTCGCGACCATGATTCCGACAATCGTACCGGCGATTCTTCCAAAGGCGAGGTCATGGAGATGGAGGGGGGTTTGGTAGGCGCGGGCGCCAATGATGGCACAGGTACAGCCGGCCAGAAGAATGGCGTAGGAGCGGAGGCCATATATCAGGTTGCCGATGCCGACACACCCTGCCAGCCAGAGGGAAAGCGCAAGGGTGAGAACCAGAGGCGACGTGACGTGCAGCATGAGCAGCAACCCTGCCGTGGACCCGATGGCCGTGCCGACGAGGCGATAATAGCTCTTTTCCAGCAACAGACCCCGTGTCGGCTGGATCACGATGATCGCCGTCATTGCCGCCCAGTAGGGAGACTCCAGACGCAACAGCACGGCTACCGCAAGGGAAATGAGGGCGGCGGCGGTACCGCGGACTGCGAGCATCAGTTGTGGCCGCTGGAGGGCGAGTTGCCTGCGTACGGTAAGGGTGAGCAGGTCAAGCACGTTGTCTTTACGCATAAAATATAGTTAGCATGCATTCTATTTTATTGCTATCTTTTTTTATCCCTTGAGGACGGTCCATGACAACCCACCATTCTGTGATATTAGGTAAAGACACCCGACAGCTTCCACGGACCGACCGATTCCGATCCGCTCGCCTGGATGCCCGGAATGGATGAAGCGCTACAGAAGACTCGGCAGAGAGGGAATCCCGAGGATGATCCCGATTGAGATCGTTTCCACACTATCTCTCCTTTATATTGGCCTTCTGTATGCCGTAGCCTATTTTGCCGACAGACGGTACGAGGCCGGCCGGAGCATCGTTGCCAACTCCTTCATCTATTCCCTCTCCCTGGCCGTCATTTACACATCATGGACCTTTTACGGTTCCGTGGGACGGGCCGCCACCAGCGGCATCGAATTCGTCACCGACAGCCTGGGGATAACCCTCATGGCCTTCTGCTGGTGGTTCCTGCTGCGGAAGATGGTGCGGGTCAGCAAGGAGCAGAACGTTCGCAGCATCGCCGACTTCATCTCCAGCCGCTACGGAAAGTCACCGCTCCTGGGGGCGATCGTCACCATTATCGTCATTGCGGCGTTCCCTCCGTACATTGCCCTGCAACTCAAAGCAGTGGCCCACACCTTCGATCTCCTCACAAAACCGCCCCACATCTCCGGCGGTCTGAACAATCTCATCCCCGCGCTCCCCCCTTTCGTGGATACCGCGTTCATCGTCACCCTGTTCCTCGCCCTTTTCGGCGTCCTCTTTGGGGCGCGGCACCTGGACGTCTCCGAGCGCCACGAGGGGTTGGTGGCCGCCATCGCCCTGCAATCGGTGGTCAAGCTCGTCGCCTTCGTCACTGTCGGCATTTTCGTCACCTACGGCCTGTTCGACGGCTTCGGCGACATCTTTTCCCGCTTCGCGGCCCAATTTCCCGACCGGACTGAACTCTTTCTCGTGGGAACGCCCCATGTCACCTATTCCCAATGGTTCTCGCGATTGTTCATGATCATGATCTCGTTCATGTTCCTACCCCGCATGTTCCATGTCATGGTTATCGAGAATGCCGACGAGGGGCACATTAAAGACGCCATGTGGCACCTCCCCACCTATGCCTTTCTCCTCGCCCTGTTCGTGATGCCCGTAGCCCTTGGAGGCATCATCCTCAGCGGAGGGGACACCGCCATGGCCGACTTTTTTGTCATCCACCTCCCCCTGGAGTCCGGTCATCCATGGCTGGCCCTGCTGGCTTTCATAGGAGGCTTTTCCGCTTCGGCGGGAATGGTCATCGTCGAATCGGTGGTGCTATCCACCATGATTCTCGACCATCTGGCCTTGCCGGTCATTCTGAAGCTCAGGCTGGAAGCCTCGGACATATCGAGGGTGCTCCTGAACACAAAGCGGGCGGGGATCATTGCCGTTGTCTTTTTCGGCTACCTCTACTACCGGTTCATCAGCGAATCATACGCACTGATCAACACCGGGGTCGTCACGTTCATCGCCGTGGCCCAGTTCGCGCCGTCCGTCATCGGGGGGCTCTTCTGGAAGCGTGCAAATCGTCGCGGGGCCCTGACCGGTATCCTGCTGGGATTCGTCGTCTGGTTTTACACCCTACTGATTCCCCTCTTTGTCAACTCGGGTTGGCTGCCTGGCAATCTCCTTGATAACGGCCCCTTCGGCCTCGGATTCCTGCGCCCCCTGGAACTGTTTGGCCTGAGCGGTCTCGACATGATCTCCCACGCCCTGTTCTGGACCCTGTTCTTCAACCTGGGAGCCTTCATTGCCTTTTCCCTCCTGAGCGACCCGTACGACAGCGAAACCGAACAGGCAGTGAAATTCGTGGATGTTTTCGAGGTGCGCGAAGAGCCGGTCGCGCGCAAGAGGATGAGCAAGTCATTCGCCGTCGTGGAATTCGTGGATCTGATGACCAAGTTCATCGGCCAGGACCAGGCCCACGCCGCCATCTCCCGATTCCTTGAACACAAGCAGATCGATGAAAAGGGAAGCCTCTCGGAATACGAGCTTCCCATCCTGAAGCGGTATACCGAGAAGGTTCTGGCTGGTTCGGTGGGGGCAGCATCGGCAGGGATCATCGTAGACAGCTATCTGGCTGCGCGGGGAAGTGAACTGGAAGACGTTTTCGACATTTTCGGCACGGTTTCCCTCAGCCGCAGCGCCAGCAGGGAACAGTTGGGCGTTCTCTACGAGGCTGCGCGGTTAGTGGCAGGAAAGTCCGACCTGAAGACCATCCTGGACAGCATCTTGGAGCTTCTCCAGCAGCAGTTCAAGTTCGACACGTGCGCTATCCGCATTCTCGACGAAGAAATGAAGACTCTTACCGTGCAGAGTCAGAAGGGGATGAGCTCCGATCACCTGAATGAATCGGATCGAGAGTTGAGCATGGGGACATGCTCCGGCGAGGCATTCCTCACAAACTCCGCCGTAGTGGTCAACGATACGGATTCCATGGACAAGCCCGCCTCCGCCCTGGTTGTCCGACGTGAAGGAATCAGGTCATTCGCCCATGCCCCAATCACGGTCGAAGGGAAACCCGTGGGCATTCTGTCGGCCTTCTCAAAGTCGATGAAGGGGATCTTCACCGACGAGTTCGTTGAACTCTTCACCAATCTGGCGGGACAGATCGGGATAGCCCTTCGCAACGCCCTCCAGGCCGAGAAGCTGATCCAGGCGAAGGAGCATGAAAAGGAGATGCAGATCGCCCGGACTATCCAGATGGGGCTCCTGCCGACGCGGGCACCGGAAGTGGCGGGAATATCACTGGCGGGAACGTGTGTCCCGTCCAGGGAGGTGGGGGGAGATTACTACGATTTCCTGGTACGTGGCGCCAGGGGTCTCGACCTGGTCATCGCCGACGTCTCGGGTCACAACGTCGGTGCCGCCCTCCTCATGGCGGAAGTTCGCACCATCATCCAGGCAGAGGCGAAGATCGTCCGGGGTCCCGGCGAGATACTGGGCATCCTCAACGACTTTCTCTACGAAGACCTCACCCGTGCCGAACTCTTCATCACCATGTTCTACCTGAACTACGATGCCGGGACGCGGCTGCTTTCCTTCGCCAGCGCCGGTCACAACCCGCCTATACTCAGGAGGTCCGGATCACGGGCCTGTGAGTACCTCGACGCGGAGGGACTCATTCTCGGCATCAAGAGGAACGTCACGTTTGAGGAAAAAAAGGTGCAGCTGGAGCCGGGAGATCTCCTCCTTCTCTACACCGACGGCATCACCGAGGCGGCAAATCCCGCCGACGAATTATTCGGCGAGGACCGGCTCTGCTCCCTTATTGCCGAGTATCACGCACTCCATCCCCAGCAGATTATCGACAATCTCCTCGCCCAGGTCAGATTGTTCGCCGCAAACCAGAACCTGACCGACGATGTCTCGCTGGTCGTTCTGAAGGTGGACTAAACGGCATCGCAGGCCGCCTGATAGGCGAGGATCCGACTCCGCATGTCGTCGGGAAAGGGGATCGCCTTGATGGAACCGGCTTCCTCCGAGATGTAACAGGCCGACATCTCAACCTGAAAACAAGGCTCACCCCGGTCATCATACCCGACGACTTCATAACCAATGCTTGATTTCCCCAACCGCGAAATCCCGACCGTCATGGTGATTACCTGGCCGGGGACAAGGGGGGCCAGCCGCTCGCACCAGACCTCCCGGAAAGGGGCTCCCCTCTGGCGGATGCACTGCTCCCGCCATGAAATGCCCAAGGTCTCCCGGTACCACTCACCCACCGCCTCAACGGCGTAGTTGAAGAGTCGCGGAGCGTAAACGGTGCCGGAAAGCGTGCAATCCCCATAGGCCACGCGACGCCGGACGGTAAAGTGGACCCCATCGGACTGCAATCGGGAGAGGAACGGTTCGCCGCCAACCCTTTGAGCGACAGTACCCGACTTCCCGTCTGCCTGCTCCAGACAGGCCTCCATCCGCTCGCGGTAACGGGGCGGAATCGGAACCGGTGCGCGGTTCCGCCCCGCTCTGAAGTGCGCCACGAGGGTTGCCCGAAAAAAGACGCCGCCGGAGTCGTCCTCTCCGGCGGCGCTGAAAGTCACTGACGAGCGGTCGACAGCGGTCGTTCTTACCCGCACATGAACTGTCTGGTCGGCAATCACCGGCCGGAAGTACTCGCACCCCATCCGCACGAACGTCACATCGAGATCGTGCCCATGGAGCAGATCCGGCCAGGAGACGCCAAGCACATCCCCGAACCAAGTCTCGACAGCCTCCAAGGCGTAATCGACAGCCCGCGGCGTGAAGTAGATGCGGGCGGAGTCGCAGTCTCCAAAATCGACTTTTCGCCGATAGGTAAACAGTGTCCCGGACACGTGCGTCTCCCCATGAACCCGTTTCAGAAATACCCGAGCTGGCTGGAAATTTCCTCAGCCCCTTTTTTCGCGAGGGGGATGAGCACCCCGTTGATCCGCTCTTCGCTGAACCGCGTGATGGGGCCGGGAAGGACAATCGCCCCGATGACGTTGGAGCTGTAATCGCGCACAGGAGCCGCGACACAGGTAACGCCCACTTCCAGCTCTTCCCGGCTGACGGCATACCCCTGCTCTTTCAACGGCTGAAGGTGCTCCAGAAATGATGCCGGATCGGTGATCGTATAGGGGGTGTTCCGCTCAAGTTTGTGCTCCGCAAGAAACCTTGCCACCTTGTCTTCCGGGAGGTGGGCCAGCTGTATCTTTCCGGCTGCCGTGCAATGGGCGGGAAGCCTCATGCCGATGGGAGGGACAACCCGCACCGGCTGGCTGCACTCCACCGCATCGAGGCAGACAATGGAAAAATCCCTCAGGACCGTCAGACAGACCGTCTCGTTGCATTCCCGGACCATGGCCTCCATGGTGGGTCGTGCGCGGCTGACAAGCCTCATCTGCCGGGAGACCATCCGGCTGAGGTGAAAGGCCTTGAGACCAAGCCGGTAGCTGCCGGTGGTGGTGTTATGCTCGATGAATCTCCTGGATTCGAGGGTGGCCAAGAGCCTGAACACGTTGTTCTTGGGTAGGTTGAGGCGCCTGCCCAGCTCGCTCAGGCTCAGCTCGTTGGCATCGCCACGGAACTGCTCCAGCAGTTCGAAGGCATGGTCGACCGATTTTATCACTGGGACTGATTTGTTTTTTGTCTTCATGGTTCGTGTTCCCTCCGGCTGTCAGGAACCGTACGACGAAGCAATCCCCCGGCAGGGCCGGGGGATTCCCCTTACGCCATGGCCTCGGCCATCACCTCGGCGATGTCCTTCACCCGAACCTGCTCGGCCCCTTCGTCCTTCAGGCCGTCCTCCATCATGGTCATGCAGTAGGGACAGCTGACACAGAGGGTGTCGGGCTGCTGCTTGAGGGCCTCTTTCACCCGCTCGAGGTTGATCCGGCTACCGATCTGCTCCTCCATCCACATGCGGCCGCCGCCGGCGCCGCAGCAGAAGCCGTTCTCCTGGTTGCGCTCGAACTCGGCCGGAGCCTTGCCGGTGGCCGCCTTGATGACAGACCGGGGAGCCTCGAAGGTATCGTTGTGCCTTCCCAGGTAGCAGGAGTCGTGGAAAACGATCTTCCCCTGGTCGGACTGTTTGGGGAGCTTCAGTTTCCCCTGCTCCACGAGCTTTGCAATCAGCTCGCTGTGGTGGAGCACTTCCACCTCCAGCCCGTACTGCTTGTAGTCGTTCTTGAGGGTGCTGAAGCAGTGGGGGCACTGGGTGACGATCCGGGTGACACCCCGCTCCTTGAAGAGGGCCACGTTCTCCTTGGCCATCTTGTCGAAGACGAACTCGTTCCCCAGGCGCCGCACGCTGTCGCCGCAGCACTGTTCCTCGCGACCCAGGATCCCCCAGGAAACCCCGGCCTTGTCCAGGATCGTGGCCAGAGCCACGGTGACGTGCTTGGCGCGGCTATCGAAGGAGCCGGCGCAGCCGACAAAGAAGAGATAGTCGGTCTCTCCGGCCTTGAAGGGACGCTCGCCCAGATGCGTGGCCCACTTCCCCCGGTCCGACGGGGCGATCCCCCAGGGGTTGCTCCGCTGCTCCATGTTCTCGAAAAGGTTCAGGAGTTCCTCGGGGAACCGGGCCTTCTCCTGGACCAGGTGGCGGCGCATCTTGATGATCTTCGGCATCTGCTCGATGAGGACCGGGCAGACACTCGTGCAGGCGCCACAGGTGGTGCAGGACCAGAGGGCATCCTCGTGATTGGACCCTTCACCCTGGGGGCCGATCAGGGGAACAATACCCCGGTCGCCCTTTTTCAGAGCTGCCCCGTTATCGAGCAGGTTCACCTTGATGTCGTGGACAATGCGCCGGGGATTCAGGGGCTTGCCGGTGTTGTGGGCCGGGCAGAGGTCTTGGCAGCGGCCGCATTCGGTGCAGGAGAGGCTGTCGAGGAGGTCCTTCCACGAGAACTGCTCCACCTTGCTCACCCCGAAGCGATTCCCCACCTTGAATTCTTCCCGGGGCTGAACATTGGGCTTGTCCAGGCTCCGGAAGTAGCAGTTGGGTATGGCGGTGAGGATGTGCATGTGCTTACTGCGGGGGAGCAGGTTCATGAAGAGGAGGAGCACGACGGCGTGGACCCACCACGATACGGTGGCGACGCTCTCCAGGGGCCTCCCGGAAAATCCGTCCAGGAGGGTGGCGATGGCGGACGATACGGGCTTCCAGCCCGCCGGCTGCCCCATGGCGATCTGGGCGGCGTTGAGGAGGAAGAAGGCAATCATCAGCGTGGCGATCATGGCCAGGATGAGGAGGGCCTCGCCGCTTCTGGGCGAGGTGTAGTCGTTCCCCAGGTACGCGGGGGGAAAGAGTACCCGCCGCACAAAGGCGATCGCCACGCTGACCAGGGCCACCAGCGACACGATGTCGAAGATGAACTCAAGGCCGTGGTGGAGCGGCGCCGGCAGGGCCGCCAGGCTGAAGCTCGGGAAGAGCCCCTCCAGGAGAAACGCCCCGTTGGCCACCAAAAGGAGCATGAACGCCCAGAAGAGGAAGAAGTGGTTGAAGCCGTAGGGGCGTGCCAGGACCCGCTTCTGGCCGAAGGCATAGGAGAACATCCCTGCCAGCCGCTCAGCCGGGTTGTCGAAGCGGTTCTCGGAAGCGCCGACGGCGACCAGCTGCAGGCGCTGGTAGCAGCTGAAGCAAAAAGTCGCGACGGCCACAACGAAGAGCGGAATGAAGAGCGAGTGGTTGATTGCCATGATACACCTCACAAACGATATTGCGATGACGGCGCAGGATCAGACCGCGACCCGGTCGGGGATGACGCCGCCGCGCTGGCCTTTCAGATTGCGGACCTTGCGGATGATTGAAGGAACGATCTGGAAGAGATCGCCGACAATGCCGTAGGTGGCCACCTGGAAGATGGGGGCCTCGGGATCGCGGTTGATGGCGATGACAACGTCGGAGTCCTGCATCCCCACCAGGTGCTGGATGGCCCCGGAGATGCCGCAGGCGACGTAGATCTTGGGACGGACGGTTTTGCCGGTCTGGCCCACCTGGCGGCTGTGGGGCATCCAGCCGGCGTCAACGGCACTACGCGAAGCGCCGACCACCCCGCCCAGCTCGTCGGCCAGTTCCTGGAGCATGGCGAAGTTCTCCTTGTTCATGAGACCCCGCCCCCCGGAGACGATGATCTCGGCGCCGGCGATGTCGATGTCTTTGCCACCCTTGTCGCTCAAGACCTCGATCACCTTGACCAGCACATCCTCCTCACGGAGGTCGTACTGCTCGCGCACCACTTCCCCGGTCCGTCCCACCTGGAATTCGGGCATGGGCATGACGTGGGGACGGACCGTGGACATCTGGGGCCGGAACCGGTCGCACATGATGGTGGCCATGATGTTGCCGCCAAAGGCGGGACGGGTCTGCATAAGGTTGCGCTTGTCGTCGATGCCGAGCCCTGTGCAGTCGGCGGTGAGGCCGGTCTTCACCACGGTGGCCACGGCGCCTGCCAGATCGCGCCCCTGGCCGGTGGCACCCATGAGGATGATCTCGGGCCGGTGCTTGCTGATCAGGTGGCAGATGGCGTCGGTGTACGGCTTGGTCCGGTAGTTGGCGAACACGGGGGCATCGAGGGTGATGGCCTTGTGGGCGCCGTAGCCGAACGCCTCGTCACAGAGGTGTTCCACCTTGTGGCCGATGATCACCGCGGAGAGTTCCACGCCGAGGCTCTCGGCCAGTTCCGCGCCTGTTCCCAGAAGTTCCCAGGAGACCTTGGCGGCTTCGCCGTCGTACTGCTCGATGAAGACCCAGACACCCCGATAGCGGGCGAGCATCTCCCGAAGCTGCTTTCCCCCTTCGTCGACCTCTTCCTCGACGGCATGGTGCTGCTGGTCCCACTGCTTCAGCAATTCCAGCTCTTCGGGCGTGTAAAACATCTCCAGGGCGCCGGCCGCGCAGACCTTGACGCACTTGGCGCAGCCGATGCACTTCTCCCCCAGGACCGTCGGCTCACCGGCGGCGTTCATCTCGATGCCATCCACCGGGCATGAGCTTTCGCACCGGGCACCGCAGGCAATGCATTTACCGTCGAGAACGCGGGCCTTGCCGCGGGGCTTCTTGATTGGCTTTTTCGTTTCAGTCATTGTCATTCCCCCTTCACATCTCACACTGCCAAGAGATCCTTGCTGAGCAGCTTGTCGATCAGGAGGCCGGCCGTCCCCTCCGGATCACCGACACCGTCACCGATGATCTCCCCCTTGTCCCGCTCCGGGGAGAAGATCTTGCTGACCCAGGTGGGGGAACCCTTCAGGCCCACCGTTTCCACGTCGAGCTTGAGAACCGAGTTGTCCCAGACCTTGACCTCGGTCTCCTGGGCCGCCAGGCGCATCGGCACCGTTGGATAGCGGGGACGGTTCAGTTCCCGGACCACGGTAATTACCACGGGCAAAGGAGCCTCGACAATCTCGTGCCGCCCTTCAAGCTTGCGCCGCACCCGGATCACATTGCGCTTCAGATCAAGGAACTCGATCCGGTCCACCAGGGTGAGCTGGGTGTACCCAAGGCGCGTGGCAATGCCGGGGCCCACCTGGGCAGTGTCACCGTCGATGGTCTGCTTGCCGCAGAAGACGATCCCCACCGCTTCCTCGGCTCCCAGCTTCTCGATGGCCGCCGAGAGAACGTTGCTGGTGGAGAGGGTATCGGCTCCGCCGAACGCGCGGTCGGAGAGGAGGATCGCCTCGTCGACCCCAAGGGCGCAGGCTTTGCGCAGGGTCGCCTCGGTGTTCGGGGGCCCCATGGAGATGGCCACCGATCGCAGACCGTAGCGGTCCTTGAGGTTCAACCCCTCCTCCAGGGCATGGGTGTCGTAAGGGTTGACGATGAAGGGGATCCCTTCCCGGACCAGGGTGTTGGTCACCGGGTCGATCTTCACCTGGGTGGTGTCAGGCACCTGTTTGATGCAGGAGATCACGAGCATAGAACTTCTCCTTGGGGTTTGTTGGACCTGAATACGGCAGATGTATAACACAGAGCAACTGAGCAACTGAGAAATCAATCAATTAAGAAAAACCGAGTCCTACCCTTTCTTGGGATTACGAAAAGATTGCTTTCCATGCTTGACTCACTCTGTTGCTCAGTTGCTCTGTGTGAGGTGTCCTGTCAATAGTAGACACTCCCAACTCAAGCGGCGGCCGTGTTTGCGGAGAAGTTCATGGCAAATACGG
>NZ_JAHDIW010000026.1:0-35062 GCF_018531165.1 Geobacter grbiciae
CTGCTGCTGTTTCATGTTTACCTCCCTCTCGGTAGTTTACCAAGCGGGAGTGTCCATCGTCATCAGGATACCTCAGTTTCTTGAACCTTGGACCAGAGGTGGGGAAAGAAATCGGACAGGGCATTGCCCGGGTATATGCCAAGGGCTTCCCTGATGACTTTGTCGGACAAAAGCACTACACCTGAGGTATTTACCGAAAGGACGCCATCCCCAACTGCATCGAATTGCGCCCTATTGAATGCCTCCAAGTGCTGTTTAGCATCGGGTTCGGGATTTACGAAGATACTTGTCTCAATTTTCTGGGGCACCTTCACAACTCCAATCTTCACGTCCGGCAAGGATTGCCAACATCGCTTGTGCCGGTCTCAATCGAGTTTGTCTTGTGGAGCAACGTCTGTCAGAACCCAATAACACCCGATGCTGGAAATTACCATACTGAAGTCGGAAAACGAAACCGGTTTTCGTACGTAGGTGTTGGCACCAAGGTCATAGCAGGTCTTCAGGTCCGACTCCTCGCTGGAGGAAGTAAGCACGATTACCGGCAAGAGCCTTGTCCGCCCTTCGGATCGGATACGGCGTAACACCTCGAAACCATCCACCTTGGGGAGCTTCAGGTCCAGAAGTACCACCGCAGGCAAGTCGTTAACGTCGCGTCCGGCATACTTTCCTGTACCATACAGGTAATCGAGCGCCTCTAAACCGTCACGCACCACCACGATCTTGTTGGCAAAATGGCTCTTATTAAGCGCCCGCAGGGTAAATATAACGTCCTTGGGATTGTCTTCCACAAGAAGAATCGATTTGTGTTCCATTGTAATGGTCTCTTTCAAAGTTCGGATTGCCAGAGTTTCAGCAGGAAGACAACTAAGATGTATCTCATAATTCGACAAAAGTAAACGGCAACTAATCCCCTCCTAATGATGGGATTTTTCGAGCTTCAACAACACCTAAGCGATCCTTCCAGATCAAACAGAAGTTTCCGGGAGGGTAAAACCGAACTCGGATCCTACGCCAAGGGCCGACCTCGCTAAGACCCTTCCACCGTGACGAGAAATGATCATTTTCACCGTTGCTAAACCGATTCCATACCCGGGGAACTCGTCCGAATGATGCAAGCGCTGGAAGGGAAGAAATAATTTTCTGTGCATAGGCCTCGTCAAACCCCACGCCGTTGTCTCTGACATAGTAATAGGATTCACCGTCACGCTGTTCGGACCCGAACTCAATCTGGGCGTTCTCCCTCTTGCTGGTGTATTTCCATGCGTTTCCGATTAGGTTCTCCACCACGGCTTTGATCAGTATCTGATCACCTCGTACAACGAGCCCCTCGGTAATCTGAACCGAAGCCCGACGCTCCGGTTCCCTTTTGCGTAATGAAGAGATGTACTCAGTGACCAACTCACTGAGATTGACCGACTGCATTTTGATGGCAGTGCGCTTGGAATGCGCGAGCGTAAGGAGGCCATCGATGAGCCGGTCCATGTCGTAGCTCCCCTCCTTAAGAAAACTGAGGTATTTTCTACCCTCCTCATCCAGTTTGTCGCCGTAATCCTCCAGAAGGATCTCACTGGAGCTGTGCATGGTCCGCAAAGGCGCCCGGAGGTCATGGGAAACGGAATAGGTGAAAGCCTCCATCTCCTTGTTTGCGTTTTCCAGCTCACAGGTTCGCTGCGCCACCCTCGACTCCAGTTCCTGGTTCAACGTTCGGACCTCTTCTTCGGCACGGGTGCGCGTTGAGATCTCTTCCTGAAGAGTTGCAAACGCTCGAATCAGCTTGGCAGTCATGTTGTTGAACGCGGAAGCCAGCTGCGAGATTTCGTCAACGCCAGTGACCGGCACACGATTGTTCAAATCGCCTTCGGCAATCCGGTTCACACCTGCAGTCAGATTGACGATGGGAGATGCCAATCGGCACCCCAGCCACCAGCCAAGGACGGTCGCCAACGGCGCAATGGTCAGAAATACAGACAAAGAGACCCAAAAGAACCGATGTTCCCTGCTCAGCACTTCGTCCGCCGAAATGTCGATTCCCAGCACGCCGTCTCGGGACCCATCCGAGGTAACCAGGGGCGAGAAACCGGAAAGCCAAGTCCCCCACCTGTCGGTGTTAAATTCCTTGGCCACTATAGGCTGCGAAAACGTCTTGAACACTGGCATAATGACCGCATTGGGGTTATCATAAACGTCCCCAAAATTTAGACCGGGAAGATCCGACACGACAGACTTGTTACCAGCAACAAGAACAAAACAGATCTTTCCGTCCTCTCTTTGCCGTAATGTATAGATCCACGTGGTATAGGGTGCCTTTTCCAGAATGCGCTGGAAGGTTTTCTTGATCTTGACGTAATCAGGACCAACGGTATCTTTCGGGTCTTTGATCTTGATATGTGCATCGACGTCCACGATCATGTTTGCGAGATCAACCGTGTGGAGCAGCTGTTCCCGCAAACTCTCACGAGCACTCCGGCGGTTACTCTGGTAAAGGGCAACGGAAAGAATGAGAGTTGACAGAAGGGTAAGTGCCGCAAAAGTAAAGCCGAACTTCCTTTTCAAACTCTGAACGCCCAGAAAATTCATAGGCGGCGCCTCCTATGATCTACCCTACTGCTGCCAGCTTGCTACGACAGATTATGAGCCACCAGTTCCGCGATATCAACGACTTTAGGCGCATCGACCTCTTTGCCGATGCCCCCTCTGACGTCTTCAAACATGTTCAGACAGAAAGGGCAGGCGACTGCAACAATGGAGGCTCCCGTTTCCATCGCCTCTTCAAATCGGATGGCGCTAATTCTTTTCTCTTCCGACACCCGATAGAAGGCATTCCCCGCACCCGCCCCGCAGCAAAACGAGAGGTTTGACGTGCGCTCCATCTCCCTCAAGGGGCCGAAATGCCCCAGAATCTCTCGAGGAGGAACGGTAATCCCATTGATCCTTCCCAAGTTACAGGGGTCGTGAAAGGTCATTTCAGTTATTTGTTCTGGATTTTTCAGGTTGAGTTTTTTATCCCTGATCAACTCCATAATCAGTTCTGAATGATGTACCACCTGGTAATTACCTTTAAAATCTTGATACTCGTGTTTGAGCATGTTGTAGCAGTGCGGGCAATTTACCAGGATTTTCTGGACCCCGAAAGACTCCCACAGCTCGATGTTCTGCAATGCAGTCATCTGAAAGAGCCCCTCTTCCCCCATCCTTTTTGCCGGCTCTCCGCAGCAGCGCTCCTGCTCTCCGAGGATTGCGTAATCGACCCCGGCAGCATTGAGAATGCTAATTACTGCATCCGCAACGCTTCTGCATCGCTGATCGTAACAGGAGGAGCATCCGATGAAGTAGAGGTATTCGAAACTATCTTTATCGGCCACCGTCGGGACCTGCCTGCTCTCAAGCCATTCGGTTCTGGAATATGACGGCAAGCCGTAAGGGTTACCATTGCGCTCGATGTTGCTGAAGATCGCGATCTTGGAGTCATCATCAAGCGAACCGTTCACCATGGACCTCCGGAAATCAATAAAGAAATTCACGTGATTTATGAATGCCGGACAGACCTCGACGCAGGCGTAGCAATTGGTGCATCCCCACATTTCCTCTTTGGCGATGACCTCATCAAACAGGTCCATCGCGCTCCCTCCGAGCTCAATTTGAGGAATCAGCTTTTGCATGATGTTACGAGGGGAGAGAACCCGGCCAGAATTGTTGGCGGGGCACACCTTTTCGCATCTGCCACAGTTAACGCAGGAGAGGACCTGGAGCCGCTCTTCCCATTTCAACTCCTGTACATTGCCGACCCCTACACTTGCGGGAACATCTGATTCCCCCTCCCCTTCTGCGTCCATCTCCAATATGTTGAAGGGTGTGCTCAATTTCCCCTTAGTCGCGGCGTCCTTTGGAGGTGTCACCAGCAAATTGAATGGGATAAGAAGCACGTGGATGAACTTGGTGTAAGGAGTGACGACCAAAAGGCATAGCATAAGAAGCATGTGAAAATTCCACAGTGCGGGATACACGGACCGGAGCAGATCGGGTGAAATACTCTTAAGGAAGCCGTTGGAAAGCGCCGCTCCGACAAAAGAATAGCCGGCATAGCTACTTGGGGTGATAGCAAGCCTAATCCCCTCGAGTGCAAAACCGGAGGCGAGTATCGCCAACAGCAGTGCAAGAGCGAAATAGTCGGCAATCCCGCTGTGCACATAATTAGGTCTGGAGACCACCCTGCGGTACAACGCTATTATAACGCCTGCAAATACCAGCAATCCGGCAGCGTCCATAATTGTTTCGAACACCAGATATAGGCCACCCTGAAGGATTTTAAATTCAGTGACATGGGCAAGGAAGTCTGCATCTATTGCAACAAGTGCCGTTCCCACAATCAGGATAAGGAACCCGTAAAATATGCTCGAATGCAGCATGTTCCCTACTACGGATTGCCTAGTTTTGCTCTGCAGCACTACATAACTGAAAAAATTATGTACGAAACGACGGGGATTCTGGAATATCTCCTTGGCAACGCTGGCAATCAAATTCTTAGAACTGATTCCCAAAAGCCGGATCTTGCGGTCCATTCCGTAAGAAAACAGGATTACAGACAAGATGAAGCTTATGTACATAATAATAGGAGTATAGGTTGGCATATAAGGTAAATAAACACGTTCTATCATCTTTCACCTCATTTCACTTTTTATGTATTAGTACGTCTGAATGCATACACAGCAATTAAGCTACGTTGTTGTCATCAAGACAATGAATAATTTTATTAGCTTTGACACATAGCGACATTCCCTATGCTGAAAAAATTCCTGATCAGAGAACAAATATGCTTTATTGATACTCAAAACCCCGGACTGATATTTCGATCTACATTCAAAGATGACAGTAGTTGATTGACCCAAGCAAGTGACATGCCAAAAGAATATGCCGTGCAATATACTGTCTATCGAACTGACATATTGGTTTGAAAACCTGAAAAAATATGCCGCGATTGGTCTCGGAATCGTCACATGGTGACCGATTGGACTGGACGGGAACCTTAAGATTAACCATCAATCCTTTGGTTTTTCTCCTGACTCGCCTCGACGTGATGCATAAAGGCAATTTCTGTTCCGCGCTGGGACATCGCGCTACGACTCCAGAGTCGAAGCGCCCCCAGTAGCAAAGAAAAGACACTGGCAGGAAGCCATGGTTGCTGATCACCGGCACGATAGCAAATGCACAACAGCATCATGATGCAATCACGCATCGGCTAGATAGTGAGATATGGACGACAGGCGTGGGTCGAAGATGGCGGTCCCGTGTTAAGCGGCAATGTAAAAATGACCCACCTCGGAAATTGAAATTTGACCCACTCTTCCTGATAACCTAGCCGACCTGGAGGGTCGGCATGATCGGAAAGGAAGAGTGTATGGAAGTCAGAATTCTCAAAAAGCAGGGCAAGAGCATCCGGGAGATCTCGCGGATCACCGGGTTATGCCGAAACACGGTCAGAAAGTTTCTCAGATCGACCGCCGATCCCCGTTACAAAGAACGGGTGAAGCAGCCGGGAAAGCTTGATCCATTTAAAGCGTTGCTCGAAGAGCGGGTGAAGGCAGCGCTGCCGCATCGGATTCTCGGGCAGCAACTGCCAACACCTCAGATAGATGACTAACCCAGGGAAGTGGGTCATTTTTCAATTGCCGATCAACCGGTAAAGTGGGTCAATTTTCGATTGCCGTTGACAGTCCCGTTCCTGGTTTTTCTAACAAGGTAGTTTACCTCCCTCCCCTTCACAGAAATTTCGACATTGTGGTTCCGTCCCCCCAAGCGCTGTGCAACTTTCGTTCAGAGTTCTGGCAGGACGTCATTGAGATGAATGCCGGGATAAATTGCTAGGCTCTCTCGAACTTTTCGGTTGGAAAGCATTGTCATCCCCGAGGCGTTTACCGCCAGCAGTCCCACGTCCATGGCGTTTATCATCGCCTAATGGAAATTTTCCGAACTGTGTTGCGTCGTATTTAGAGGGTAACAGAGAAACTCGCTGTTCATAGGCATGCGTGACTCCTTCCGGCTGATATTCCAATAAGCAGCTACAGGAATAACCTATTTTATTTTCACAATTCCATTTGGTTAGAGAGTGAGAGAGTTACAAGAAAAGCCACACTACTTATCCATCAGTAAGTATGCAGTTTTGCATACCATATGCAAAATGGAATTTTATTGAATAAATATACTACCAACTATCTTCTCCACAAATTTGAACAACTTCTGTAATTTTGGCATGTTAAGAGGTGTCAACATCGATTGTTTCATGATTTTTATTGTTGGTATGGTTATTGATTAATCCTTAGCAGCAAGGACACAAGCATTTTTCTTAACTTGGTTACACAAAGTATTGCTTGGCCTGTTTTAAAATCAAATCCCCAAAGGAGTCATAAACATGTCCACAAAAAACGAGCATCTCATGGCATTACGCAACCAGCATATCCCCCTAGGGATTGTGAACCTGACACCGTCATTTATCACCAAGGCCCATGGGGCGATAATGATCGACGCCGACGGGAAGGAGTTGATCGACTTTGCCGGGGGGATCGGCGTCAACAACGTCGGCCACTGCCATCCGAAGGTCGTGGCGGCAGTAAAGGAGCAGGCAGAACAATTCATTCACACCTGCTTCCACGTCGCACCCTATGAGGCGTATATCGAACTCGCCGCAAAATTGAATGAACTGGCCCCCGGCGACGTTACTAAGATGACCATGTTCACCAATTCAGGTGCCGAAGCGGACGAGAACGCCATCAAGATTGCGCGCTATGCCACGAAACGTCCAGCTGTCATCTCGTTCGAGAACGGCTTCCACGGCCGGACAAATCTAACCATGGGGCTGACCAGCAAGGTAAAACCATACAAGTTTGGCTTCGGCCCCTTTACCCCTGAAACATACCGTGCCCCCTACGCTTACTGCTACCGCTGTCCTATCGGGATGTCCTATCCAGGGTGCAAGGCGGCCTGTGCCGACTACCTGGAAGAGTTTTTCATCTCCCACGTGGCGGCTGAGCAGACAGCCGCCATCATCGCCGAGCCGATCCAGGGAGAAGGGGGATTTGTCACGCCCCCTCCCGAATATTTCTCTAAACTCAAGGCACTCTGTGAAAAATATGGAATCCTCCTGATTATCGACGAGGTCCAGACCGGGATGGGGAGAACAGGCACCATCTTCGCCATCGACCATTGGGGGGTACAACCGGACATAATTACCTCGGCCAAAAGCCTTGCCGGTGGTATGCCGCTCGGCGCCGTCACCGGTCGCGTCGACATAATGAATCTCCCCCACGTGGGTGGACTGGGGGGGACTTATAGCGGCAACCCCCTATCTTGCCGCGCCGCCTTGGCGGTGCTCGACATTCTACTGAAAGACGGTCTACTCAAGAAGGCGGAAGCCCTCGGCGAAACATTGCGGAAACGGTTTGTCGCCATGCAGGGTCAGTACGAGATCATCGGCGAGGTACGCGGTAAGGGGCCGATGCTGGCGCTGGAACTGGTCCGCGACCGGGAAACCAAAGAACCGGCAGGCGACGAGGCGAAGCAGCTGACCAAACTATGCTACGACAAGGGACTCGTCATACTCTCCTGCGGCGGCCATGGCAACGTCATTCGTTTTCTAATGCCACTTGTCATCACCGACAAGCAGTTGGAACGAGGCCTCGCCATACTTGAGGAATCGATCGCTGAGATTTCCCTCGGTCTCAAGCCTGCTCTGAAATAGAAACCGGATGCCGGGAACAGTGAAACTCGGACCTGACAGAAAGTATCAAGGGGGCACGTTCTGAGTGCCCCCTTGATGAAAATCGGCGATATCGTCTATGTGAACGGGCCGTCAATTGAGTAAAAATATTCTGCCCTCTCGTGTATATCAGTACTAGTTTGAATCTATCCCTGAATTATGACGGTAGGGGACTGGCAAGTGCTGGAAGCAGATGAAACTCGTAATTCGGGCTGCAAAGTTTCGCCTCCATGCAAGAAAGCATTCCTCTTAAATATACTGATGAAGGAGCACAACATGTTCCCCCTGAAAGATCCCTCCCTCTTCCGGGACAAATGCTTCATCAACGGCCGATGGGCTGCTGCCGACAACGGCCAGACCATCGACGTCACCAACCCCGCTACCGGGGAAAAGATCGGTACCATCCCCAAGATGGGGGCTGACGAGACCCGTCGCGCCATCGAGGCGGCAAATGCCGCCTTGCCGGAGTGGCGAAAAATGACCGCCGCCGAGCGATCGACTATCCTGCGGCGCTGGTTTGAATTGATGGTGGAGCATCAGGAGGATCTGGCTGTGCTAATGACCGCTGAGCAGGGGAAGCCGCTTTCAGAGGCGCGCGGCGAGATTGCCTATGCCGCAACCTTTCTCGAGTGGTTCGCGGAAGAAGGGAAGCGGATTTACGGCGACATCATCCCCCAGCACCAGCGGGACAAACGGATCGTGGTGGTCAAGGAGCCAATCGGCGTCTGCGCCGCGGTAACGCCGTGGAACTTCCCGTCGGCGATGATCACCCGTAAGGCCGGACCGGCCCTTGCCGCCGGCTGCACCATGGTGCTCAAACCTGCCTCCCAGACCCCTTATTCGGCTCTGGCGCTGGCCGAACTGTCGGTGCGTGCGGGATTACCAGCCGGGGTCTTCAGCGTCGTCACCGGGGCCTCCGGCGCCATCGGCGGCGAGATGACCACGAACCCGATCGTGCGGAAGCTGACTTTTACCGGCTCCACCGGAATCGGCAAACTCCTGATGGAGCAATGCGCCGGGACTGTGAAGAAGCTTGCCCTTGAGCTGGGGGGCAACGCACCGTTCATCGTATTTGATGACGCCGATCTGGATGCTGCGGTCGAGGGAGCGCTAATCTCAAAATACCGCAACACCGGCCAGACCTGCGTCTGCACCAACCGGATCCTGGTGCAGGATGGGGTCTACGAGGCCTTTGCCGAAAAACTTGTTAACGAGGTCAGGAAGTTGAAAGTGGGCGACGGTCTTAAGGAGGAGACTCAGCAGGGGCCGCTTATTGATTTGAAGTCGGTTGAGAAGATTGAAGAGCACATCACCGATGCCGTTGCCAAGGGGGCTAAGATCCTCGTCGGAGGCAAGCGGCACAAACTGGGAGGAAGCTTCTTCGAGCCAACCATTCTGGCCGATGTCACCCCCTCCATGGCAGTTGCCCGCGAAGAGACCTTCGGACCGCTCGCCCCCCTCTTCCGATTCTCGACCGAAGAGGAGGCGATCCGAATGGCCAACGACACCGAATTCGGCCTGGCTGCCTATTTTTACAGCCAAGACGTCGGCCGGGTCTGGCGGGTTGCCGAGTCGGTAGAGTACGGCATCGTCGGCATCAATACCGGCCTCATCTCTACCGAGGTCGCCCCCTTCGGTGGCATCAAGGAATCCGGTTTCGGCCGGGAGGGTTCGAAATACGGCATCGATGACTTTTTAGAGATCAAGTATCTCTGCATGGGCGGGATTTAGGAGAAACGTCATGAATTACCTTACAGAAGACGACATATACAAGAAAGTCCAACAATCGATCGGTGAGCTTGGCGATCATGCAGGAAAGAACTTGGCGTGGCTCCGCGAGCAGATGGGCCCGTACTTCTCGATCACCATGCAGCAAGAGGTGGGGGCCATCGCCACCCTGGCTGCCGGACTCGAGAGCCTGGGGAATAACCAACGGCTGCTCCTGGCCGACCGGGAGAAGACCCTGATCCTGGCGCGATTGAACCTTCCCGGCTCTCTCTACGACACCCTTCGCACCCTTCAGGAACGGGAGATATCCTACGCTCAATTCACCCACTCGGATGGCAACCTGCCGGGATTAGAGCACGAACTCGAAGTGCATCGGTTCGACTTCGACCGGAAGGAACATCGGGAGATCGCCCAGGCCGGTGCGGTCGTCATCCCGGAAGAAATCAGAAAGGGCGTGGAGGCGGCGCTCTCCGACCACTATCCCCGCTTTGACTATGCCGATCTGGACCGGCTCCTGCGCCTACTCTGGCTCAATAACGAACAGTACGTCCGTCTCTCCCCTCCCAAACGGGTTGCCCAGATCCTCTGGCTCTACCAGCAAGGGAACCGACAGGGAGGGATCTATCTCGATGTCGAAGAGGCGGAGCGGCAGGAAACCCAGGTCATGTTTGCCGTCGGCAATCCGCCGCAGAAGGACTTCCTGGTTCAGACCATGGAGGTTTTCAACCGTCTTAACCTGGGGGTTAGACGGGCCTACTGCCTCACCATAAGCAATGGCGTCCACCCTTACTTCCTCGGCACCTTCTACGTCAGGAAGCGGGACAAAGGGACTCTGCAGAAGGGGTCGGAACTGTTCACCAGACTGCAGAAGGAGTTGTACAACACCCAGATCCTCTCCACCGCCTCCCAGACCTACCGGCAATTTGTCACCACTGGGGTCATGACTGGTGAAGAAGGGTCGCTGGTAAACGCTTTTATATCCTTTTGCCATACAAACCTCGCTCATCACCACCCCGATCCTTTCGGCTACGAAGATGTCATTCGGGCCTTCCATTCCCATCCTGACATAGCCCTGCAGTTGACCACCTTGTTTCGCATAAGGTTCGAGCCTGGCATAGATGGGCGCGAAGAGCTGTACCACACAGCACTGGCAGAAACCATCCGGTTTGTTAAAGAGTACAATACCGGACACCGCTATATTGATGACATCCGTCGCGCTATCTTCACCTGCGCCATTACCTTTATCCGTCATACCCTGAAGACCAACTTTTTCGTCCCGGAGAAGCATGCCCTGGCCTTCCGGCTTGACCCGGCATACCTCTCCGACCTGGCTCCAGAACACATTGCCGACCTGCCTCAGGAATTACCGTTCAGGATCACCTTTTTCTTCGGCCGGTACGGCGCCGGCTACCACATTGGCTTTTCCGACATAGCCCGAGGGGGATGGCGGACCATTATCACACGAAACCGAGACGACTACGTCACTTGCGCCAGCACCATGTTACGCGAGGTCTACGTCTTGGCGCACACCCAGCACCTCAAGAACAAGGACATCTACGAGGGTGGGTCCAAGATGGTCGTTGTCCTCGACGCGGCCAATTTAGATGATAAGGAACTGATCAACCAACGGCTCTACAAGCTTCAGTTCGGCTTGATCAACGCTTTCCTCGACATCTTTGTCACCGATGGAGGGAAGGCCAAAGACCCGCGCGTAGTGGACTACTATGGCGAGGATGAACCAATCGAGCTTGGCCCCGACGAGAACATGCACGACGCCATGATTGAGATGATCGCTCGCCAGTCACTGCGACGTGGGTATCTGCTCGGCATTGGCATCATGTCCAGCAAGCAGGTCGGCATCAACCACAAGGATTACGGCGTAACCTCAACCGGGGTGGTCAAATTTGCCGAGATCACCATGCAGGAACTGGGGATCAATATCCGCAAGGATCCTTTCTCGGTCAAATTCACCGGTGGGCCGAACGGCGACGTGGCCGGCAACGCTATGCGGATCATGCTGGAACGCTGTCCGCAGGTCAGGATCAAACTGATCCTCGACGGCACCGGCGCTATCTTTGACCCCGAAGGAATGCGACGGGAGGAACTGCAGCGGATTCTTCTCAAGGACGACCTGGACGCTTTCGACCCCGCAATGCTCCATCCCGGTGGCTTCATTCTCTATAGAAGAAAACAAAGGACCGAAGGGCTGCGTGAACTTTTCAAGCGAGCTGCCTTTACCGAGTCAGGACCGGTTGAGCAGTGGGTCACCCTCGACGAATTCCACCGCGAGTTCGGCAACCTCCTTTTTTCCGTTCCTACTGATCTCTTTATCCCCGCAGGCGGGAGGCCGGAGACCATCGACAAGGAGAACTGGCCGCGGTTTTTCCAGGAGGACGGCAAACCGACCACCCAGGCTATCGTTGAAGGGGCCAACTCCTTCATCACCCCTGAGGCCCGACTCCAGATGCAGCGGCGGGGAATCGTCGTTATGCGCGACGCCTCCGCAAACAAGTGCGGGGTCATCTCTTCCTCCTATGAGATCATCGCCAACCTGCTCCTGACCGAGGAGGAATTCCTGGCAAACAAGGAGCGGTATGTGGCTGACGTCATCGAGATCCTCGAGAAGCGGGCCGAGGACGAAGCACGGCTCATCTTCCGCCGGTACAAAGAGCCCGGCTGCAGCCAGCTCTATACGGAGATATCCAACGCATTGAGCCAAGATATCAACGCACACTATGCACGGCTCTTTAACTTCTTTCAGCGGCGCTCCGAGCTCTGCGCCGATCCGCTCTTCCGCCAGGCGATCCTGAGCCACCTGCCGCGTATCCTGCGGGAAGAGCCCCGCTACAGCAAACGGATCGATACTCTGCCGGCCAAGTACAAGTACGCGATTCTCGCTGCGGAAATAGCATCGTCGCTGGTCTATGTCGGTGACCGGGAGGCTGATTTTGAGGATATGCTGAAGGGACATCTAGTAAAGCGTTTCACTTAGCATAGTATAGCGGCATCAGCTGCGATCACTCAAACAGGGCGATCACTATCGCCGACGACGAAGAGCCGTTCAAGGTCGACTTCGACCGGTTCACCGACCTCAATCCGGTCTTCAAGAATGACGGCACCATCACCGCCGCCAACGCTTCCACCATCAACTACGGCCGACGTCAAAGCCGAGCTCACCACATCCGACAACGACCTTTTTGAGATCAACGAGGTCTTCGCCGCCGTCAGCCTTTTCGCCATCAACTGGCTCGGCCTCGACCCGAATAAAGTTAAAGTCAACGGCGGCGCCTGCGCCATCAGCCACTCCAGCGGCGCCAGGCTTGCCGACGCCGTTATCCGTGAAGAAAGGGATGTTATGGCCTCACCACCCTCTGTATCGGTGGAGGCGAAGCGGTCGCTGTCATCTTCGAGAGAGTATGAAACGCAATCTTTCGTAAATCTCGGCGTTGATTTGCGGGATTCCTTGCCCTTGTTCAATTGACGTTGCAAAAGATTACTATCAGCATCAAACAGGAGGCTGGAAATGATTAAACACGTAGGAGTGCTCGGCGCGGGGCAGATGGGGAACGGCATAGCTCATGTTTGCGCCCAGTTTGGCTATAATGTTGTACTGTTCGACATCGCTGCCCCCCAACTCGACAAGGCGCTCGCCACTATCCGGCAGAACCTGGATCACCAGACACTAAAGGGTGCCACTGCCGAAATGGTCGAAGAGACTATGGGGCGGATCAGACCGACCCAGGATATGGCCGACCTGGCCGACTGCGATATCTGCGTCGAGGCTGTCACCGAGTATCAGCCGCTCAAGTTCGAGATCTTCAAAAAACTCGATGCTGCGGTCAAGGAAGGGGCCATTATTGCCTCCAACACCTCCTCCATCCCGATCACCAAGATTGCCGCTGTCACCAAGCGTCCGGATAAAGTCATCGGCTTACACTTCATGAACCCAGTGCCGGTCATGAATCTCGTCGAAGTGATCCGTGGCCACGCTACCAGCGACGACACCTTCGCCACCACCGCCGCTCTTGTTGCCAAATTGGAGATGGAGATGGCCGTCTCCCAGGACTACCCCGGCTTCAGCGTCAACCGGGTCCTGATCCCGATGATCAACGAGGCGATCTTCGCCCTCGATGAGGGAATCGCTGCCGTCGAGGACATCGATAAGGGGATGGAACTCGGCACTAATCGACTGATGGGCCCTCTGACCTTGGCCGACTTCATCGGCCTCGACACCGTCCTTGCCATCTCCAACGTATTGTACGTCGGCTTTAAGGATCCCAAATACCGCCCCAGTCCCCTGCTGGAGCAGATGGTCAATGCTGGGTATCTCGGGAGAAAGTCGGGGATAGGATTTTATTCGTACTGACACCAGTCCTTGAGTGAAGGTGGCTAAAAAATTAATGAAAAATATGGGTTTAAACTAAAGTTCAGTTAGAGGAGTTCCTATGCCCGAAGTACGTTACCGTTTTGCGCCAAGTCCGACCGGCCATCTCCATGTGGGGGGAGCGCGAACGGCGCTTTTCAACTGGCTTCTGGCCAGGAAGGAAGGTGGGAAGTTCATCCTTCGAATAGAGGATACGGACGTCGCCCGGTCGACCCAGGAATCGGTGGATGCGATCCTGCAGGGGATAACCTGGCTCGGCCTCGACTGGGACGAAGGGCCCTTCTACCAATCGAAGCGGTTCGAACTCTACCAAGAGTTCGCTTATAAACTTTTCGACAGCGGGAAGGCGTACCGCTGCTACTGCACCACCGAAGAGATCGAGGCAAAGCGGGAACAGGCGATGAAGGAAGGTCGCAAGCCGAAGTACGACGGGACCTGCCGAAACCTGCCGGCGGAGAATGCCGACAAGCCGTACGTCATCCGGTTCCGGGCACCGCAGGAGGGGGTGACGGCGTTCCGCGATCTAATCAAGGGGGATATCACGTTCAACAATGACGAGCTCGACGACCTGATCATCCTCAGGAGCGACGGCACCCCGACCTACAACTTCGTGGTGGTCATTGACGACGCCACCATGGGGATCACCACTGTCATACGCGGTGACGACCATGTGAACAATACTCCCCGCCAGATCCTCCTCTACGAGGCGCTCGGCTACCCTGTGCCGAAGTTCGCCCATGTGCCGATGATCCTCGGCAGCGACAAGGCCCGACTCTCCAAGCGGCACGGCGCCACCAGCGTCATGGCCTATCGCGACATGGGGTTCCTCCCCGAGGCGATGGTCAATTATCTGGTGCGGCTCGGGTGGAGCTATGGCGATGAGGAGATCTTCAGCATCCAGGATCTGATCGAAAAGTTCTCAATCGAAAATGTCGGCCGTTCAGCCGGGGTGTTCAACCCGGACAAGCTCCTCTGGCTCAATGCCCACTACATCAAGGCTGGGGATCCGCAGCGACTGGCCGACCTCCTCATCCCCTTCCTCAAAGAGCGGGGAGTGGATCCGTCCAAGGGGCCGAGCCTTCCTGCAGTGGTGAGGACCATTCAGGACCGCGCTAAAACGTTGCTGGAAATGGCCGACGGAGCGGTGTTTTTCTACACGAGCGACATCGCCTATGACGAGGAGGCTGTGGCGAAGCAAATGACGCCGACGGCTGCGCCGCTCCTTACTGCCTTGGGAGAGAAACTCGAAGCCGTCGCAGAATTCAGCCATGACGGTATCGAGACCGCCTTCAAGGAGTTTTGTGCCGCCGAGGGGATCAAAATGGGACAGATCGGCCCGGCGGTCCGAATTGCTCTCTCAGGATGTACAGTTACGCCGAGCATCTATGAGGTCGTCGAGGTTCTCGGGAGGGACGAGGTGCGCACCAGAATTAGACGGTCTGTGGAATTCCTCACAAAATAAGCACTCAAGTAAGGACGGCAGTAGCTGACATTATGGATCGTTACAACTCGGCAGCCGACTTTCCGTCCTTGCCATAGCTCATAGGTGTTGAGTGCCACGACATCGTGGACAGAAAAATGTGCCATGACATCGTAGACAAAGTTCTCTGACAATCGAATAGTCGCCACGGCATTCTGTGAACACCACATCAAACTCGTAGGTGTTCATGGAAGATGAAAACAAGCAGCTTCGGGTGTTGGCCGTTCAACGGTTTAGAAACGGCGAAACCCCGGAATCAATTTGCACATCACTCGGCAAGTCTCGTTCCTGGCTATACAAATGGGTTGCTCGCCAGAATGGAGATGACCCTGTATGGAGTGACGAGCGATCCCGATGCCCACAATCCATGCCGAACCGTACAACGGCAGAGATTGAAGAAATCGTCAAAATGGTTCGCCTCAATCTCTACAACAAGGGCTTGTTCTGTGGTGCACAGGCCATCCTGTGGGAGTTGGAGGACCTGGGTGTCAAGCCGTTGCCTTCTACCAGAACCATCAATCGGATTCTTGCAAGGAATGAACTGACACATCGGCGCACCGGCAAATACGAAGCCAAAGGGACGCTTTACCCAGTTCTGCCGTCAGCGTTGCCGAACCAGACGCACCAAGCTGATCTCGTTGGTCCATGCTATCTGACAGGGCCAATTCGCTTCTACAGCCTGAATGTTGTCGATACAGCAACCGTCAGGTGCGGGTTGCACTCATCTCGGTCCAAAGCTGGTCAGATGGTCATTGACGGTTTGTGGGAAGTCTGGAAACGACTGGGCATCCCAGAACGACTCCAAGTTGACAATGCCATGTCATTCTTCGGCAGCCCGACACATCCCCGCGGCATGGGACCACTGATTCGTCTTTGCCTGCATAACGATGTCGAACCATGGTTCATACCCATGGCTGAACCATGGAGAAACGGCATGATCGAAAAGTTCAACGACCGGTACCAACAACGGTTCCTCGGCAAAGTCATCATGACTTCAGAAGAGGAATTGAAAGTCGGCTCCCTGACCTTTGAGCAGCGACACAACAGCAAGTATCGCTACAGCAAGCTAAAGGGGAGTACGCCGCTGAAAGCACTGGCCACCTCGCATGTGCAACTGAGGTTCCCGAATGAGAATGAACCTCCCAGGCATCGCCTGAAGAAGCCAGAAGTCGGAAAATATCATGCTGTCCGCCTTATCCGCAGTGATCTGAAGCTGAACATCTTCGGCGAATGCTTCTCGGTTCCACCGGAGACAGCGCTTGAATACGTGGTGGCGACTATCGATGTCAAAGAACAGAAACTAAAACTCTTCCTGGATAAAAATCAGGTCGAGGAATTCGATTACAAACTGCGGTGATTCAGATGAGTGTCCACGATGTCATGGCACAAAAAGTTGTCCACGATGTCGTGGCACTCAACACATAGGTATTAAATAATTATTTCATCCACTTCCATATCGAGCAAATTTACGGTGAGTTTTCTTCTTTTCCCCCGCCTTCTCAAGCCAAGGAGAATTTTGCAGGTTTCTGCCACCTCCAGGCTGGCGATCACTGCCGGTGTGAACGAAGGATTGCCGAGCCTCTTCTCTATTCCAGTTCCAGCCTCCCGGCCCGCGTAGAGCTTTTGCAGCGTCGCTTCTCCTGGCAACTGGCTGAGAACCTGGCCATACCAGCCGCCGATGGCCCCGTGTACAAAGGGAATATTCAGTGTTTCGCAGACCTCGGCCAGTTCCAGGCGTACCGAAACCGAATCCAGTGCATCCACTGCCACGTGAGCAGCATGTAGAAACTCCGGCCCGTTATCCTTGGTAAACATTTCTTTAAGTGGAACCAGGGTGACCGCCGGATTGATCCCGGCAATTCGAGCTGCCGCTGCCTCCACCTTGGCATGCCCCAACTGACTCAGACTTGAGAGGAGTTGGCGGTTCAGGTTATGTTCCACGAAAATGTCGGGGTCGATTGCAATGATGGTTCCGACGCCGAGCCGCGCCAGTTCCTCGATGACGTATCCCCCCAGCCCGCCGCAGCCAATGACGGCAACCGTGCTTCGGAAGAGGCGGAGTTGCTGTTGGGTGGTGAGCATCTCGCGGTTGCACTGGTAGCGGGCTGGCAGGAGCCCCATCTCCAGGATCGTCCCTTCGGTCTCGGCGAGGGTGAGGGCGAAACGCTTGGCAGCCTCCATCTGGCTGCGCCACGGCACTAGATCGCCTTCAGTGCGCTCCCGGATGAAATCCTTCAGTGATGGCATCTTAGTCTCCTTCCTCGAGGGGAAAAACGGCGAGAGTGGAATCTTCCCTCGTTAGGCTAAGTTTTCTCCGGGTGAAGAACCAGGCCACAATCTTCCAACCGCTCTTCAAGTTCCCCCCTTCAGTTGCTCCGCATCCTTCCGATTGAGACAATGGCAGATGATGTCCTCGGCGTATCGCTCGAACTGGACTTTGGGGTAGTGGAGAACTTTCATGGTCTGGGGTTCTTTTCGATGGAATGAAATGCCACGATTCCGCAACATTATCTGACAGTTATTGACCTTTGTGTAGTGTGACAAAGTAGAACTATTTTGTTGTGAGAATATTTGAAAACAATGTGCTATTCCATGAACTAAGGAGGTGGTTGTAGCTTGCCGAACCCCATGATCATCCCTTACATCGATCACAGCATCAGATTAAATACAGTTAAATTTATCACTCATTTTTTGTAACGCATTTTTGAAAACTTTACCCGATTTATGTCTATTATTGTAGAGATTAACACAATTATCATAATGATAACAACTAGTTTCAAGCTTTATGTTAATTGATGCTATTGTGCATCGAAGTCCATAATTGATGCGATGATGTGTGAAGAGTTTTTTATTTAAAATGTCTTACACTTATAATTTCGACTTCTCGTACTTGGGTATACCATTGTTTTATTAGTCATTTCAGCAATATGCAGTTTCAGGATTGAAGCTTATGTGCCGAAAGGCAAGTTGCTTGTAGCAGTTGGTATGTTTAGTGCTGAAATTGGGTCAATTCTCCCTATTTCTATTTGATATACGCTAGCGGAGATGATGGTGCCTAAGTGAAATGATGTACTACGGTAGATCCAAGTAACGAGACTATGTGTTCGGAAATCTGGTCCGGAAGCAGCACAATCTAATTAAGGAGTAAGGTATGGAAAATTTAACAACAGAGAGCCGAAGGTCGGTAGCGCAACTGCCTGCCTGCAAAAGTGGGGTGGTAGCGACAGTCACGTGCATTGTCAAAAGAATATCTACTACCCCTACGTTGGTTGGCCTGCTTGCTCTTGCCATCGCCGTCTCATCGGCAAACGCCGGGGAAAAGACTCCGATAGGCGCTGAGCAGGGAGGCAACAAAGAGGGGACCATTCCAGCGTGGACTGGTGACAGCAAGCCAATGTCCGGCTGGTCACCCGGCAAAGTGCGATTCAACTATTGGAAGCACAAGGGTGAGAAACCGTTATATGTAATTGATGCCTCAAACGTCGATAAGTATGCAAAAAATCTAACGCAGGGTCAGATCCAGCTATTGAAAACCGTCAAGGGATACACTATGCCCGTCTACCCGACGCATCGGGAATGCAGCTTCCCTGATTTTGTCGTATCAAACACCAAGCAAAACGCCTCGGGCAAGTCAAAGATCGGACGAGATGGCTGGTCTCTTGATGCTGCCACGCTCCCAGGTGTTCCGTTCCCGAACCCGAAAAGTGGGGTGGAGGCGGTCTGGAACTATCTTGTGCGGTATCAGGGGGCGGGGATAGATCAATTCGGTACTTCTTACGTTTCCGCTGCGCCGGGAACCAAAAAAGACCTCAGGATCAAGTGGGAGCAGGTTTACTATTGGCCGCATGGAGTAAAGGGAACCCACAATCCAAAAGACCGGGCCAGTGCAGTGCAATATTTGTATTACGCCTTTCAGAGTCCTGCAGCCCTTGCCGGGCAGGCCATTGTACAGCGCTACTTTTTCGATCAAGACACCGAGTCTTTTTACTATTTCCCGGGTCAACGGCGAGTGCGTCGTCTCCCCACGTATGCCTATGACGCACCTATGATCGGATTCGAGAACCAATATCCTGTAGATATGCAAGCGTTGTACTTCGGAAACCCTGATCGGTTTGACTGGAAGATCGTCGGCCATAAGGAAATCTTCATCCCTTACAATAATTTTAAAGTAACAGACTTTACCTATCCCATTGACAAGGCAATGGGGCCGAAGTTCGTAAACCCTGAGGTACGTCGATATGAACTCCACCGGGTACTCGAGGTTGTTGGTACCGTCAAGAAGGGAGTCCGTCACTCAACGCCGAAAAAGACCCTCTATCTCGACGAGGATACCTGGATAGCTTCAGTAGGCGACGATTACGACGCAAACGGAAAGATTTGGAAAGTAAAGGAAAATCCGATTTATCCCGTCTGGGAGCTTGGAGGGACCTGCTCCAACTTGTCAATGCAAAATTTTTACGATCTGAACAGTGGCAGATACCTTTCCGACCTTGTGCAATTTGGATCGAAAAAAGATTATGTGTATTCCAAGGATGCTAGTAACGATTCTCGTTTGAAGCCAGATTTCTTTACCTCCGAAACACTGCGTGCGAACAGTGAGCGCTGAATTGCATGTATCTGCAAGCGTATTTATCTGTCTAAGGTTGGGAGGCGCATGTGAGAAAAGGAATCTGTAGAACTCTAACTGGAGCTGGTATCTGCGGTCTGATTATATCGACACCCGCTTACGCTTTTGAATTCGAGGTAGGAGAGGTGAGGGCGGCACTTGACTCGACTATAGGGATGGGATTTGGCAACCGCTTGCTGAACCAGAATCCCGGCATTACCGGTGAAGGAAACGAGGCACAATGGTCGGCCGGTGACGATGGTAATCGCAATTACAAAAAAGGCGACTTTTACACAGCCTACATAAAAGGAAGCCATGAATTATTGCTGAATATCCCGGATGGCTGGAAAGGTTTTACACGAGGCGTATGGAAGTATGATTTTAAGGCGGGGGACACCACTTTTCAGTCGGAGAACAAAATGGTCGTGTTAAAGTTGGGAACCAAGTAATCAGTTGGGGAGAGGCGCTTTATAACATTGGTGGTATAAGCAACAACGTCCTCGATTTTCAGAAGCTGCTTGTGCCGGGGACTCAATTAAAGGAGGCTTTCCTGCCAATCCCCGCGATAAGTGTGGCAACATCCTTGCCGGGCGGTTTATCTGCTGAAGCTTTCTGGCAGGCCGATTGGCGCCGTACTCGAATAGCCCCTGTCGGTTCCTACTTCAGCACCATCGCAGACATGTACGACAAGGGTCGAGTCGTATCGTCTATCAGTGGTAAGAATTTTAATGTGTTCGGTCCGGATCAGTATACGCTCACAGGGAAGCGAAGTCTCACTGATGCGCAGGCAATTGACGCAATCACTGCCAATGGTGATATACCTGTGCCGGTTCTTAACGACAAAACACCCAGAGATTGGGATTTCAAGCAGTTTGGCTTGTCGTTGCATTGGGCGCCACCCGATTCCAAAATAAATCTTGGGTTGTATTTTGTAAATTACCATGATCAGTTCCCAGTGCTTAACCTTGTTAATGGGAGCAATTACCAGTGGGAGTTCCTGAAAAATCGTCAAATGTATGGGGTGACTGCCAATTTCCCTGCCGGCAACTGGGCGGTAGGTATGGAGTATTCATATCGGCCCCATGACGCAGTCGCGCTCGGTGGAGGTTTTGGTCCTGGAGGGCCACTAGATGCTAATACCAATGGCGTGACAGTCGCCAATTTGCCGATGTACAAAGATTTCCAGAAGCATCAGTGGAGCATTACAACAATGCTCTCTCTGACCCCGGGCGACCACGGTTGGTTCCTAGATCTGTTGGGTGCTAACACCGCATTCCTCACCGCTGAAACAGCTGTTGTGTACTATCCGGGTGTCAGCAAGGGGGTTACGCGTACCATTGATGGCGTGCCTGTTCATCAGGTTGCGGATTCAGCTTACCTTGTGCCGCTCGACAGGTCGGATCCTTCCCATCCCATTTCTGCCTCCATCGGGACGGACGCTTCGTGGGGTTACACGGTTGATTTCAACTGGACCTATGACGGGAATATTATTCCCGGCTGGCAGATTACTCCAGGCGTCACCCTGTCACATGGCGTGCTGGGCGACACCCCCAACTTCACGGCCCAGTTCATGGAAGGCAACATGTCGTCCAACTTTTACGTTCTGTTTAACCAAAATCCAACTAAATGGCAGGGCGGCATCAACTACACAACCTGGTTTGCTGCACCATACCAGAATAACACCGTGGTGGAGAGACAGTACTACAAAGACAGAGATTTCATTGGTGCTTTCGTGAGCTACAGTTTCTGACATATCGATGATTCTCATCTCACCCGGCAGGCGTAAAGCGGATTGCTACTGTCAATCCTAAGCAGTTTGACAGTAGCAATCCGTGGCGCGGCTCCAACGAATATTGACTAAAGAACCTCCCCGCGAGTTTTTTGAGTTAAAAGGGTTCTGCGGATTATAACACAGTAGATAACTTAATGCATTGTTAATAGACTTAAGTAGTTAAATCGATGAAGTTAGCATGAGATGGTCTAGGTTTTGATAATGATGCTGGGCCGTGAAGATTGGGGGCTTTTGTGAAGAAATTGGTAGAAATACTAGAATCTTTTGTCTTTGGGCATCGATTGGGCGTTCTTGGGGTACTGCTTGCTTTTACCGTTGTCATGGGATTTTTCGCCATACAATTGCGGATGGAAGCTGGCTTTGAGAAGCAGATGCCGATAGGCCATGAATATGTCCAAACTTTCCAAAAATATCGGGAGCAATTATTTGGCGCCAACCGCCTGACTATTGTCGTAAAGGCCCGAAAAGGCACTATTTGGGACAAGGCAGCCCTTGCCCGTCTCTACGAGGTGACGCAGGCTGTCATTAACATGCCGAACGTCGATCGTATGGGTGTGCAGTCACTATGGACGCCCAATAGTTTTGTTAATGAAATTACCGAGGAAGGTTTCAGTGCAAAGCCGATTATTCCAGGAACGGTGACTTCCGATGCGCTGACGCCTGAGGTGATCGGAAATATTGAGCGAGCCACAAGCCAAGGGGGCTATATAGGCAGCCTCGTTTCACGGGATCAAACCAGCGCCATGATCACGGCTGAACTTGCCGAAGTTGATGCGCAAGGCGTTAAGATTGACTATATAGCTTATAACAAGAACCTCAATGAACTTCGCAAAAAATTTGAAGACAAAAACTTTGAGATCCAAATTATCGGTTTTGCCAAGCAGATAGGCGATATTGCCGAGGGCGCTGCTTCTGTGGAGGTCTTTTGCGCATTCGCATTACTGCTTACAGCGCTTGCCGTCTATTGGTACTGTCGTTCGGTACGCATGACGGTCTTGCCCCTTGCCTGCTCGTTTACCTCTCTGGTCTGGCAGTTCGGCACCCTGAAGATTTTGGGCTACGGCCTTGATCCACTTGCTGTATTGGTTCCCTTCCTCGTATTCTCTATCGGTGTTTCCCACGGCGTGCAACAGATCAACTTTATCGTGCGTTGTCTTGCAAGAGGCAAAACGACGATGGATTCCGCCCGGGAGAGTTTTACCGGCCTGCTGATTCCCGGTGTACTGGCGCTGGTAACCGCCTTCATCTCATTCATAACTTTATTACTTATTCCGATTCCCATGATCAAAGAACTCGCAGTCACGGCCTCACTCGGGGTCGGCTACAAGATACTGACGAATCTGGTGATGCTGCCCGTAGCCGTTTCATTTTGCAATTTCAGTACAGAATATGCCCACAAGGCGATGCTGAGGCGCGAAGCACGTGCCCGTGTCATTAAGATGATCGCTGCGGTGGCCAAGCCTCGCAATGCGGTTATCGTAACCTGTCTAACCATGGTGTTGTTGGGTGTTTCCATCTGGTTGAGCCATGGAAGGATCGTCGGCACTCTGCAGCCCGGCGCGCCAGAATTGCGGCCCGAATCGCGTTACAACCGGGATGCCGTGGCTATCACCGAAAGCTATGATATGGGCTTGGATTGGCTGACCGTGGTGTTTGAGGCTGCGCCGAATTCTACCGAGAACATCGACATCGGCAGGTATCAGGACGATTTTATTTGGGAAATGCAGCATGTGCCGGGAGTGCTTGCAGTGAAGTCTTTTGCCGGTCAGCTCCGTACCTACAGCCAAGGGTATAACGAAGGTACTCCCAAAATGGCGGTTATCCCGAATGACCCGGGCAATTTCGCCGGGCTTGCCGCTGAGATTGCCCGCAACAGGGGCTATGTGAACAGCGATTGTAGTATGACGGCAGTTCACTTCTTTCTGAAAGATCACAAGGCGACCACCATAAACCGTCTGGTTTCAGCTATAAAGGATTTTCGCAAGCGGGAGGTACGGCCGGACATAGCAATCAGGCTGGCATCTGGGAATGCCGGAGTACTGGCAGCCATCAATGACGAGTTGGAGAAAAGCGAGACACCGATGCTGCTGTATGTTTACGCTGCAATCGTGATCATGGTGCTGCTGGTTTATCGCGACTTCAGGTCAGCCATTGCCTGCTGTCTGCCGCTGACAGTTGGTACGTTCGTCGGTTATTGGTTCATGAAGGAGTTCCAGATCGGCCTCACAGTGGCGACATTGCCGGTGATGGTTCTGGCGGTCGGCATCGGTGTCGATTATGCCCTGTATATCTACAACCGGTTGCAGATGCACCTCGCCGACGGCGATCCGATTGTAACCGCGATGGGATATGCATTGGAATTCGAAGGGATGGCAACAATATTTACGGCGATCACGCTATCCATCGGTGTTGCAACCTGGTCGTTCTCGACGCTTAAATTTCAGGCTGACATGGGGAAGCTCCTGGCCTTCATGTTCATCGTAAACCTTGTCATGGCGTTCACTGCGCTGCCTGCTTTTGCAGTGGTTCTAGAACGAGTATTTAAACGCAAGAAACCGGCATATTCGCCCTCAATCTTGAAACATTGATTCTATGAAAATCGAATGCTTGAGGTATTGGTTCGATGAAAATTATTTTAGCTTATGATGGTTCGGAGTCATCGCAACGCGCGCTGCACACACTTGGCCGGTTGGCGGCTGCATCGTCGGAGTTGGTGATCGTCTCCGTGTTGATGGGGACAGCTCTGAATGCCGAAGGCGAACCGATCATTACAGATCCAGTGGAGACGCAGCAGATGGCAGAGGCATTGGAGCGTGCTCGCGTGGTTGCCGAGTCTGCCGGATTGTCTGTTCGAACAGAGATTCTTGTCGGGGACCCTAAACAAAAAATCTTGGAGAAAGTTGCAAAGGAAAATGCGGATTTGATCGTTACCGGCTGTCGTGGTCATGGGCTTGCGAAGCGTTTGGTATTCGGGTCTATCAGCAATATTCTTCTACATGAGGCTGAATGCCCAGTCATGGTGGTGAAATGATGAATAGAAAAGTAAATTCGTTTGTGGGCGTTGTGGTGTTGCTGTCCCTTCTCTCCTTGCTGTCTGCGTACGCTAAGCAGCATCCTGGGGATTCGCCGGTTTTCAAGGATCGGCCTGCGCAGGTAATGCCAGGTGCCGTCAAGGCCATGATGCTGGGAGCTACTATGGCCGGGCAGCGAATAGTCGCAGTCGGGGTGCATGGCGTTGTCCTGCTTTCGGACGACCAAGGGAAAACGTTCCGACAAGCCAAAGCGGTGCCGACCCGTCTTACGCTGAATTCTGTGACTTTCGTCGACAATAAGGAGGGGTGGGCGGTTGGCCATCTGGGTGTGGTTCTCCACACCGTGGACAGTGGTGAGACGTGGACCATTCAACGGGAAGATCTGAATTCCGACCGGCCGTTATTTACGGTCTGGTTCAAGGACAGCAAACATGGTTTCGCGGCCGGTCTATGGGGACTGCTTCTCAAGACCACCAATGGAGGTAACTCCTGGGATGTGGTGAAACTACCAATTGCTGCCGGCGCCACGAAGGGCGACAAGAATCTGTATGCCGTGTTCGCGGACAAAAAGGGAGGCCTCTTCATAGCTGCCGAACGCGGGACGGTTTTCAAGTCTACAGATGACGGTCAGACTTGGAAAGTAATTGATACCGGTTATCCGGCGACGTTATGGACCGGAGTAGCTCTTAGAAATGGCTCACTGGTCGTGGGAGGACTGAGGGGGAGGATCTTGTGCAGCGAAGATGGCGGTGAGCACTGGAAAGAGATGGATGCCGGTACAAAAAGTTCTATTACCGACATTACCGAGAGTTCTGATGGTCGAATCTTCGCTGTAGGTCTGGACGGAGTTTCACTTCAGAGCACCGATGAATGCCGTAGTTTGAGTATTTCGTCGCGGCCGGACCGCGTGGCGCTGACTGCCGTCGTGCTCAATTCGAAAGGTGTACCGGTTATATTTTCTGCAGCAGGACCTGCCAACGTTAAGTGAATCATGTGAACAGTACACTCACGGCAGAGCTATAGGAAACTATCGGGTTTTCGCAAAGCTGGGGCTTTCAAAACCGTGGACCGCGCACAGCGGCATGTTGAAAGATCCTCTGACCACCTTTCGGTGGTCAATCGTCGGTAAACATTGCTAGAAGGTCGAGACGATTGTCTTCCAACTCCTGATGTTGCTTCATTGGCACCAACAATTGACACATAGTCCAGAAATGCCTCCGGATCGTCTCCTGGATAACGAAACGGGAACACAACTTATCGAAGAATGAGGAGGGTTTATGAGCAGCGTGAAACAATTGGTTGTGGTAATTGCGATGCTTTTACTGGCCGTTTTTGTATCGGCCTGTGCCACTGTTAATCCACAAGCCCAAGTTAAGACAGTCACTCTCGCCAAAACAGGCGAAACCGTTTACCTTTTCCATGGAGGGAACAAGTTGGCTAAGGAGGAGTTCTGCCTCAATGATTTAGTTCCAGTATACCGTTTTTATTATCATTTTAACAATATTACGCAAAGAAGTGAGGAGGGAACGGTCAAGATTACTGGCTACGAAGGCGATCACTTTATAAAAGGGGTTGTGGTTGAGGGAAGGATAAGAAATGGTGATATCGCGATTAAACACTCTGGTGCCACTTCCTGCATGATAATAGTGCCAGAATCTGAGAGGGAATAAGCAACGCGATGGTTATTATCTTTACGGTGATTAAACGGTAAATCTCCCGTTCCCACGCTCCTGCATGGGAACGCTGGAACTTTCAGCTCTTTGAAAACAGGGCCTCAGTGATTCTGGATAAAGAAAGAGATGTGGAAGGGGTAATTTTGAAGATTGTTGCGTCAGAAGCGGGCGTCGACTTGGGTGTCAAAGACTTTGACGCAACAAAACTCCGGCGGAAGAAGAGTATCCCAATCACATCACCGTCGGAAATGTTTGGGATGGAATAAGATGCTCTGGGTCAGATAGAGGCCGCCCATGTGGCCGCTTGTTTCCTTTCAGTCACATTATGACAGCCTTCGCAGGGTGCTCTCTACCTGCTCCACTATAAATTCCATCAAGCGATACAGGGTATCGCACTTGTAGGGTGCAAAAGCACCCTTGAAGAGCTGCAAGCGGGCGTCTTCAATCCTCTTCGCCAGTTCTGCGACACGAGTAATCACCAGTCGCGGCTTGATGCCGACCTCCTCGGCGAACAGTTCCCAATGCTTCTTCCGGATTGCATCCGGATCGTTTTCGCCACCAATCTTCATGGCCAGCCCTTCCGCCAGACCGAAATGGGCATAGATCCTGGTCGAGAGCAGATCGTAGAAGGGAGCCAGCATCGGCCCTTCCGGAAGGAGCAACAGGGAGAGATTCTTGCCGTGGTGGTCGGAGTTGCCGATTAGGTAGTTGAAGATCACCCAGTTCAGGAGCGACAGTACGTCCTTGCCTGACCTGATGCTGGAATTGCGCAGCAGGTTGAAGCACGCCGCCAGCGATGGTCCCCCCTCGGTTTCGTACTTGAACTCGGGCGGAATCCCGAGCGCCTGGCAGAAATCCTCCTGATGGAGCCTTTTCGTTTCATCAGCCTTGGTGACGCGATCATACCGCTTGACGACAAATACCTTGGTCTCTTCGTGCTGATAGATGAACGACCGAGGTACTTCCAGGCCGACCTCTTGGGCCAGGGCCATGCAGAATGCCTCGTTCTCCACCGTACCGTCCAGTTCCTCGATTGCCGGCTTGATGATGTAATTGGAAGGGAAAGCTCCGTAGCCGAGATGGAAGTGCTCGTCATCGTAATAAACCGGCAGTTTCTTCTGCGCCCCTGCTAGGGAGAGCCGTATCCCCTTCTCACCGGCGAGAAGCGGTCGCCGTGGCAATTCCCTGATGATGGCATCCAGTTCATCCGGCGAAAGCTGGCGATATCTGCTGGGCTCGTGCTTAGGTTTCCCGGTCTCGGGATAAAGAGAAACCGCGCCGGCGCAATCCCCACCGATCCGCTCCAGCAGCCCGAAGTCGTTATTCACGGAAACACCGAGATTCCGGGCGATCACGGCTCGGATCTTCTCTTCGGGAAGAAGGTTGGCGAAAAAGGGATGCGACTCGTCGTCAAGATAGGGTTCCGGCCGCAACGGCAATGAGAGCGACAGGGGGATATTCGTACTCTCCAGCCACTCCTTGTCGTATTGAAAACAGAATCGCTTTTTCTCGTCCAGCCAGAGCCGTCCGACCACGACATCATCAATTCTTACCAGCAGGGCAGCGGTCATGGTTCATCTCCTGGCACTGACCATGTCCGCAGCTTTGCTTCCAGCTCAATTCCCAGGCATTTCAATACCTGGAACACCTTATTCAGGCGTACCGTCTCTTTACCATTTTCCAAGGCAGACATGAAAGCGTAGCTCACCCCGCAGACTGCAGCCGCCTCTTCGAGGGTTAGACCATCCTCTTTGCGCTTCTGCTTGATGATCCGTCCGATGTCTTCAGGATTCGAAATCTTCATTTTTTTCGCACCCCCAATTTATATATACGTTCGCAGATATAGCACCTTTGATAATAAAATAAAAGCACAAAATATATGATCGTATATATCGTTGTCAAATGAAGCGCGGAAAGGTTCATTATCTTCGATTGTAGATGATATGTCTTTGTATGGAAATTTGTTCAACTTGTGGTATTTACAGGGTCTACGCAAATTTGATGAGGAGTCCGGAAGATGACGAAAGCCGATTTAGCCGACAGAATTCAGGAAAAGATCTCTTGCCAGAAGAAGGAAGCCGTTGAACTGGTGGAACTCGTCATGGAAACGCTCAAGGATGCCATTGTGACCGAAGGGCATGTGAAGATTAGCGGGTTCGGGAATTTTGCCGTTCGGCAAAAGGCCGACAGAACCGGAAGGAACCCGCAGACCGGGGAGGCAATCACCATTTCGTCACGGAAGGTCCTGACATTCAAGCCGAGCCTTATATTGAAGAATAGGATTAATCATGAACCTTAACTGCAACTTGAACTAGATAATCAATTCTCCCCGCTCTGCATTGCCAGTATTATTATGCTCTTGACTTTCGCCTTCCGATACTTATACCCACCCGTTCTTTGGCATCGATGATTTTACGCTCCTGTATATCAGCATTCTCCCCAAAGGGTCCGTGCTCAAAGGCAATTTTATAGACAATTTCTATAGCCTCCTCAGACCGTTCAAGAAGGATGCTAAGCCATCTGATGTTGTCCTTGGTTGGTGCAAGACTAAGAATTACTTCAAGTTCCCCATCTTTGTAAGGTTTGCCAGTTCGATTAGCCATTGGACACTCTCCCTCAAACTCCAAGCACTCGCTTTCAATGTGTAGGATTTACTCGTATAGAACGTTGACTATTAAGAATTTGTCAACACGTTGTCCAACTTGAACAGGATTTTTGCTACGAAGCTCTATCTGTCCAAGTACACCCTCTTGAGGGGTGCTATTGGCATCTGACTTAAATTTTAAGGGCCCACGCAAGTTTCTTCTAAAAACAGGGTCAAGTGCGCTAGCTTTTAAAGCAGATAGATGTAAAGCTTGCATGTCTCCATCATTTAGTTCCGATATTTTGCTACATATCTTTCTGACGGCTTCTGGGTATATTATGATATTTTCTAGTTTTTCCTTTTCGCCACGGCCTGCAATACAAGCGGCAAGTGTTTCCCCTATAGGAAAGTTAGCAAGCTCCTGAGCTTCACTCCTCGAATTTCTATAAAAGACAGATAATCCAACTGGCCAGGTAGCTTGCATTGAGGCAGGAGTACCAACCCTACCAAGATTGCCAATGAACCGTTGTTGCAACTGTAAGCCGTATAAGGAACGAAAACGTCTTATTTTCTGGTACTTGCCATCAAGCCCAAGCAGTTCATCAAGAGAATCAATGGACCAGGTTATTGGCCAACTTTCATCCCAATCTATGACAAAAAACGCCCCGTCTATGTCAATGATTGGAGTACGCGGTGCATTAGGGATGCGATAATTTTGAATTGAGTAAGGTTTTAGCGAACCCTTTATGAGTAAAATGCTTTTGGCATTGCCATGCTGAAGATCACATGCTTGAGTTAATACAACAAGGACCTCTCGATTTTCATAAGGAATTGCCTCTCTTGATATAAAAACATCACCAAGTTGTATAGAATCAAGATGAGGTAGCACTGCTACGTCTCTTTCAAATTTCACCCTTTCGGCATTTTCAAAGATAGAGGCATCAAGAATGGGCTTTATTTCATCAGTCGGAAGGAAGTGAGAAGGCGGATATGTTTTAAATTCGAGGGTGTTTAGTGAATGTCCGGCATCAAGTAGATCCCTGTCGCTCTCAAGGAAATGATGAAAGTACGTATGATACACATCTACTAAATGGTCACCAAGTCCCTCTCCTTCCGCGTCAAGGATTAGGCGCTTTAAGTCTGCATAGTCAGTTAAATCAAGTTTGCGTACGCTCTATCCATTACTATGGGCAAAAAAATCACTGGAGTCAGTAAAACCAGCCAATGGGAAGACATCCTAATGGACATTATGTGTCTCCATAACAGGCCCTCAAAATTCCATTGCATCACGACAATTCCGATATTTCGGTTTATCAAACGATAGGATTACGCTACCATCGCCCACTTCCTCGATTTTTTGGTCATTATGCCAAATTTGCTCCCTGATCCACGGCGCTCGAAATGCATTGAAATGCAGTCTGACAAGGACCAATTCATCACCCTGGAAAATCCCAAAACCGCCCTCCAGTTGGTTCTTCCACTGTGATCGTGGTTTTGGGACGAAAGATTCAGATTTTGCTTCAATATTGGACATTCGCGACAACATGAACCATCGCCATTCATTGCGAACATGACAAAATGCGATAAGCCCCCAACTGCCCATGTAATGCTGTAAATGATGTGGTTCTACTGTACGCGAGAGGGGTAAATTATCTTTTGGTGAGGTGTAGGTGATCGTTAAGTATTTATGGTCAAGGAGGGCTTGCATCACTTTTTTGAAAACATGACCTTGCGTAGGTGCATATTCATTCCAAGAGGACGAAAATGCTTCCCGGAATCGTTTTTCGGTTACTCCGAAGACCCCATTCTTGCCGAAAAGTTTGCGACTAAAGGATCTTATCTGTCTGCTTATGAATCCTTCTGCGCTGTTTTCAAGGATGTTTTGCGCGAGCAGGATAGCCAACATTTCTTCCTGAGTCGGCTCAGAAGCTGGCAAGACGAAAGTCTTGTCAGTGTAAAAATATCCTTTTCGTGATGGGTTGTAATGGAGCGGTGCATTTAACTGGTCCCGCATGAAATCGATTGATCGTTGGGCGGTTTTCGGCACTATCTCGAACTGCCGCCCGAGAGTAGTTGCGTTTGGATATTTATCTGACCTGGCCTGATCGTCAAACCATTGGTATTGCAGTATCTTCTGGTTTTCGCCCATAGCAGCTCCGGAACAGTGTTTCGAAGTTATACTTAACGTTGCACCACATATTCATTGTCCTTAACTTAATTGATTATTCCTCTCGACGCCCAAGCCTATACCTGCGTCCAAGTCCATAACTGCTGGGAAAATTGAAGATATAATCAGAATATTCATCGATTTCGTCTTTTCGAAACACAGGCTTTCTCCCCGGAGGGTGAGGCCATTCAGCAGAAACTTTAGTAAACGGTTGAGGCCTCGTATGCCAGTATCTAATGTTGTGAATACACCGACCGACAAGCCATATCGCAAAAATGGCAAACGATGCAATGCTCACCTTTAAAAGAATTGGAAAGGCTCCCGAGAGGGCAAGAGAGATAACTGCAATCGAAAGGGTCCAACGGGCAACGGAAGTATTGGTCCGGACCTTGTTATCGGTAGTAGACATTGCGAGCCTCCTTTATTAATAAATGCGGTAATTATGGACCAAACACCTTCCGCAGTACGTTGGCCACGTTCACAGCACTACTGAAGAATACCGCGACGGCATGTCCGACATCGGAAGCGATGCTACCAACACCAATAGGCCGTTCCTCCTCAGTTTTTGCCTCATCTCCAGCAACAGCCTTCTGGTCCTGCCCCTCTGCTGGTGCTGCCGGCTTCAGATCCTTGACAACATCCAGTTTCGTACTGGAATCAAGGGAAGGAGCAGGTATTTTCGCGTAAAATTTATTAAGCCCCACCGGCTCGGCAGCTATGGCGGCCTGCGCAACCAAGATCGTAACCAGGGCACTAAGCAACCTTCTCCTCACGCTATCCCTCCTCTACCCAGCCTTAACAGCAATCAGATGCATAAAATGGCTGATTGTTCCTGAAAGGATTCATATAACCTTATTTATTTTACACTTTATACGTGCATTTGCAAACACAATGCTCTTTTTGAGTGGTGGTAGCCATAAAATATTGTTTGTTATAGTTTCGCGATGGAAAATGCCATAATAACGAGCAAAGAAATAGGGCTAGCCATCAGGAGGCGCCGAAAGGAATTGGGAATTAGCCAGGAACGGCTAGCAGAGATCCTTGAGGTTTCGTATCAGCAAATTCAACGCTATGAAAATGGCACGAACAAGTTAAATATTGAAAATATCCAGGTAATTGCTCGCGCGCTTTCTGTTCCGATTACATTCTTTCTGAGAACCGACATACAGGCTATGGGGGCTAGCACAGCTTCCCTCCCTTCCGATGAGAAGACTCTACTCGAAATTTTCACCAAAATTTCAAGTACTGAAGACAAGCGTCTGGTTATAGCCTTGGCTCAACTGGCCGCGAGGAAACGTTAATACGATCCGATTTCACGAAAAAAGGGGGTGGGAATCAAAAGATTCCCACCCCCTTTTTTTCGTCGGTGAGATTCGAACAGGGCCCGTAAGGCTCCAGTCCCACTCACATCAATTGGTGTCATAAAATGCCGATTGACAGCCTGTACCCGGCATGACCCGTTAAATGCACATTTTGTTACCAACACTAGACATCTCGTTCTGTTAGTTCCCTTCCAATATTATTTTCTTGGAATGTAATAAGCAATCTTTCGCGGGTCGGAATGCCCTTTGTCTTCAATAATTTCTTTGTCGCTCCAGCCTTGTGCCTTCAGATATTGCGCATCCCAGTGCCGATCGGCGTGGGAATGGAGCAGATTTCCCTTGGTCCCGCCGCACTTCTCCTGAGCATCCCCGTACCGATCACGTCCTTCCTGTAAGGAAAATCTATCAGGGATGATCGACATGTGTTGCCTGTGCTCTGCCTTGTGCGTCTGGATATAATTCCGGACTCGTTCGACAGCAGCCCTGCGCACATCATTGTACATCTCGGCAGGACGGTTGCGGCCGCCTTTAGCGCCCTGGACGATTAGATACTCCTTTCCCTCCTGTACCAATTCAAGGCGGTCTCTGAAGGTGGGACCGTAGCGCTCCGTCAGTTGACGGCCCGTGACGGACAACAGGGGGCCGCACTTATACGTGGCAAAATACTCTCCGTTTACTTTTGTGAGCATATCTTGCGATCTAATCCGCTCCTGCTCGCGCAGGCCAAACGCCAACCCCAACTCGGCGGCGGCACCGATCCATTCTGCTTTCTCTTCCATGCGCGCTTGAAATGCAGCCCGCTCCGTACTCCACTCCGCAGGGAACGCAATAGGGCGTTCGAGATCCTCGCGAGTAACCTTGAGGTCATAGGAGGCATAGTCCCGCAGCATGTGCTCCTTGCCAACTACCAGAAGCACTTTGCGGAATTGCCCCAAAATATCCTTAATGCTTTTGTCGGTAAGCGGCCGGCCAGTGTGCTCAGATACATACCTGTTTATCAAGTAATCGACAAAACGCTCGACGTGGGGCATCTTCATGCCATTTCCGGCAAAGCTCTTCAATCCCTCGTACCTGCGCATGTATTCTCCTGCCTTATCCAAGGCCTCGTGGAACTTTTTCGCCGTTCCCTCGGCCATCGTGTGTTTGGAGCCCGACATGTACTCCGCCCGAAACTCTGCCCGTGGGGTCCGATAGGTCTTGCCCGACGGCCCACCTGGTTTCGGAGGAGGCACAACAGTCTTTGTTGTGGTGATCTTACCGTTCTTGCCACGAATCCTTACCTTTACTTTTGCCATGTTACACCTCCTTATCCGTGGGATATCAGGGCAGATGATGCGGGCCCAGCGCCCATGTAGATGGGCGTTCGGCTCGCATCACCTCTTTCGATATCGTAGAGTGGTATGCAAAATTCCCGAAGGAACCCCTTAGTTACTCACCCGTTGGTGAGACCTCGGGCACGGTAAGACGCCCTCTCAAGCGTCGAGTCTAACGACCCCGCGATTGCCGCTCCCCTTTAACCCAAGACGGAAGGGGCCGTATTTCTACGGCGCGCGTGTGTGACAGGCGAACAACGAGGATTCTTCGGGCGCAGTTCCCGAGCTCATCATTCTGGTGGTGGAAATCATTGCTTCTGATAATCGCGGCTCTTTGTGAACGGCTCGTAAAAGCCCGTCAGTGGCCGCTTCGCCCCCGGCGCTCTTTCCCTTCTCCGCCAGAAACAGCGTTTCGGGAATGCCGAAATTTCGCCTCTGATCGGCATGTTGCTGGCGCTAAGGGCTTATATGTAATCACCAACGCTGTTCCTTGCCGGCTCCGGTGAAAGAGCGCCGGGGCCCGGCTCGCTCAAAGCTGACGGTGTTAGTGTCGATTAATGTAGAAGGTGGAGTGGGAGGAAGTCCGAAAGGGCGGAACCGGAACCGATTTCCAGCTTGACGCAATATATCGCGCCAACAATCCGCTTTGGTGAGGGGTTTCGCAAGACAAGTGAACTACTGCTCGGGACTACGGCATGCTTCCGTACCCAATTGGTATCAAGTCCAACTGAATCGACCCATGCGGATCAGACCAAGGGCATGCATCCCCCCCATAGCGGTCTTAATCAATTTTTTCAGGCTCTTGTTCTCAGTATGATTGGAGAGAAAAAAGGAGAGAGGACACAGGTAGGGTGAGTGTTTGCGGCACAGGGACACACCGACTAATTGGCGTGTATGCGTGACGGGAAAGCGGGCCCGCTAGGTTCGTCGAAGACAAGACCTGGCGCGGATAGATCCAACCAAGCTACCATCCAGCGGGAACAACGGAGTGAAAAAGCAGGCATGGATGGTTGGATACCTGCCAAATGTTCCATTGTTCCAGAAACCGGTGACAAGGACCGGTGTGTCCTCCGCCTGAAAGGCCGAGGAGTGTCCACGAATGGACAAGTAGTATTTATCATATCGGCGCCGCGGACGAAAACTTGAGCGAAAAATGAGGTGTCCTGTCAATAGTAGACACTCCCAACTCAAGCGGCGGCCGTGTTTGCGGAGAAGTTCATGGCAAATACGG
>NZ_JAHDIW010000027.1:0-33384 GCF_018531165.1 Geobacter grbiciae
CTCCTGAGGGCGACTGCCAATGCCAACAAAGTTACAGAACAGAAACTTCGACTAGCGGAAGATTGGCGCTAATCAGGAAGGGAAATGATATGACCACAAGAGACGAGCAGCTTGATAAAGCCGAGGCCCTTTACAAAGAGGCGTTCAGTGTCCCCCGTGATCCACGGAGCGACGCCTACAAGCGGGGAGTGTTGGCCGCCCTGATCTACCGTTTCGCGGGAATCAGCACAAATGAGAATTGCCCCTACAAGCCCGGAACCGCAGAATATGACGCATTCGCCGCCGGATGCGACGAAGGCCACCGCAGATGGAGAGAACACACCGCAAAGGAGCCGACGCAGTGAAAATCGAATACCCGGCCATAATTACCCCGGCGGAAGAGGGAGGCTTTTTAGTGGACTTTCCCGACTTTGAGGAAGAGCATTCACCGAAGGGAACACCCTTGAATCTCCCTGATGCTGGTCATATAGATGTAGCGTACAAGGTCTTACATGGAATGACGGTAAGAGATTGCGCTGAGTTAAAAAAGGTCTCGCACGAGACGATAAGGAAAATTGTATTCCAGTTCTGCGAACGTGTTAATCCGGATATGTTCAGGCCAAGTCTCAGGTATTTGCGGCGTCATGCAGATAAGTTTATCAGTAAAGATATGTTGGGTAACGGCGGACTTGTATTCGGTGAAGAACAAATACTATGTAAGAGGCCTGGTTATCGGGTTTCAGATGTGTCTATCCGCACAATAGCGCGTCAGATAAGCGGAGAAATCATAGCCGAGTGCCTTGAAAGCAAAAAAGAAGGGATAAGCACTCGATATGGGGCTATGTCTGAGGACATCATAAAACACGTTGAGGTTATAAGTCGAGTCCTGATCTTAGGAAGACGTGTTTACAAAACTAGTCGTGATTGCGTATAGAATGACAGGAGAAATACTTATGGTGCTGGAACCGCTAGACCCAAGACAATGGAAAAGTACCGGTGATGCAAGAAACCGCAGAATCTATGTGAACGGTTACGAGTTGACCTCGGAGCGGAGTTTGCAGTTTGCCCGGCACGGTGATGAGGACTGGACTCTTACCGGCTCCCAGGTCCTGGACTGGATTGACTCGCAAGCCACGGATTGAGGTTTCCCGGGCGGGCTTCGATGAAATGAAAGGCCCTGGCGGGGTACCCACCCTTCCAAGTAGGCCAACGTCGCCGCCCTGCTTTCATTGCGTTGCGCCGGGATTCTGCCCTGGCGGGCGGATCCCGCTTCACTCCATTTCGCTGGCCGGCCACGTTAAGCGGCCTTGAAACCACTCGGCCCCTTCGGTACCGAGTCGTTTCTTTCATTTCTTCTTCCCACCCTACCCCGCCGAAATCTCTCACAGTGCGCCGCTTTGCGGCGGTTATGCCAACGGTCTTGCACGGCACGGTGCAGCCCGTGCCGTGCGCTTAAGATACGCTTGACCTTGTTGAGGTTGTGGTTCTGCCTTTTTTTGGGGTTTCTCCATTATGTGGCCGATTGTGTTTTCTATAGCTATTGTGGATACTTAGAGGAGCTGGGAATTGAGAACTTAGTTGCATTGCGCCCTTTGAGTAAGTTGATGTTTTTCGAGTTCGCGCAATGATGAATTTCTTCGATTTCTCAAGGTTTTTTGTCGTTTTTGCAAGTGTTGGTCGAACTTAGGTTGTAACACATTTCTAGGTTGCAGCCGCATTGGTCGTCATGGTCTGGGTTTTTCTTGTGGCTGATGATTCTCTCGTAGCTATGGTTTTGCGGCTTGCTGCAACATTAAAAGTCGCTGTAACTGCTTCTCTTGAAAGCGCATTAACTTGGATGGTCTCTGTTTCTGTAAGTTTCCGATTTTCCGCGTTTTTGGGGGCGGATTGACCGGTTGTAGTTACTTTTCCCTCAGTGGTTTCGGTTTGTTCGAGAGTGGGGTGATTACGTGTGCATGTCGTTTCTGATGTGCGCGTTTGCTGGTTTTTTTAGTATCCAAGGGGGGTGTAGGAGGCGGCTATTTCTTTCGAGGCCGAGGGTGTACTGATACTAAATGTTGTGGTTTATGGAGCTCATAGAGGCACTATATCTTGTATTTGAAATGTTGAGAAAAATTCAAGTTCCTATGCGTTTTAGGGGCGTTTCCCCGCTCTGCGGGGCCGGGCTCTCGTGAACCGAATCCGCTTCACGGTTTCGGCCATTCGGCTTCGATCCCTAACGCAAAACCGCCGTCCACAACCAAACGGGCCAGCTTGCGGCTCACTTTGGCGCTTCTGGCCCTACTCGCTCCGCTCACTTGGCTATGGACGGCGGTAAAAAACCTTTGTTCTCGGCCGAGAACGCACAGCCGCAACAGGTGTACCCATCACCCCCCTACCCTCTTTATCTTTGAGCCCTTCGGGCAGATTCCGGGGCTTTTCCGGCCCCCGGACCCCGCCGGCGGGGGTCACAACTTCCCCCCGGCCCCCCTTGACCAGGGGAAAAGCCCCCTGGACCCCAGCAGGTTGTTGAAGGAAAAAACGCAAGAACCGGGCCGCTTCTCCCTCAATAGCAGTTTTTGTCTGATTTTTTATATCAGATTAAATGCTTGACCGGCGTTTATTTCTGATATATTATATCATAAAAATTAAGAGGGGGAGACATGAAGGCTTCGGTTTATGAGATTGTCACAAGTCGCATTATGGACAAGCTGAATGAAGGGGTTATCCCGTGGCTTAAGCCTTGGAACGCTCGCACATCTTCACCCCGCAACCTTGTCACCGGCAAGCCGTATCGCGGAATCAACGTTTTTGTTCTGGGGATGCAAGCCTATCAAAGCCCTTATTGGTTGACCTTCAAACAGGCGACCAACAGAGGCGGCAAGATAAAGAAGGGTGAAAGGGGTACGCCCGTTGTTTACTGGAATTTCATTGACGTTGAGGATAAAGCGACCGGCGAAGCGAAAAAAACTCCCTTCTTGAGGTACTACACGGTTTTCAACGTGGCGCAGACCGAAGGGATCGAGGCCCCGACCGATACGCCGGCGGACGAATTCAACCCCATCGAGGAAGCGGCCCGGATCGTAGGGAGTTATAAGGAGGCTCCCGAAATCAAGCACGGATTCACTAAGGCCTGTTATGTGCCAAGCCTTGATGAAATCCGCATGCCATCGCCTGAGGCGTTTGTTTCTCCAAGTCATTATTACAATGTCCTCTTTCACGAAATGGGCCACTCCACCGGACATGAGAAAAGACTTTCCCGCCGTCAATCAAACGAAAGCCGCGTTTTCGGCGATGAAAAGTATAGCCGTGAAGAGCTGGTAGCCGAAATGACGGCGGCTTTTCTCAGTGCCCATGCCGGCATTGAGTGTGAGGTTCTTGATAATTCGGCGGCCTATATTCAATCATGGCTCAAGGCCCTGCAGAACGACCCGAAGATGGTGGTTATCGCCGCCGGTCAGGCGCAAAAGGCGGCCGATTACATTCTGGGGGTTAAGGAGGTGGCGACCGAGGAGGGCGAACCAGCGCAAGCGGCGTGAGAAACGGGGGGAAATCCCCCCGCCTTAAATCTGATATAATATATCAAGATAATTCTTGACACCCGATTTTGTCTGATATATTATATCAGCATATTTACACTTACGACGGAGGGTGCTGATGGGTAAGTATTATCATCGACGAATGGAGGGAGGGAAGGCTTTTCTTGATGTTGCCAAGTATAGCTTTACGGTCGGTATCATTGGCGGCGTTCTTTCTGACAAATTCACGTTCATGTATGGTATTATTGTATTTCTTGGCGGCATCGTCTGCGCCGTGGTGGGGGCGATTATGCTCCCCCCGAAGGAGGGCAACTAACATGGAAGGATTGATCGTAGTCGTCACGGGTTTGATTATTTTTGCGGTTGCGTCCCTGCTCGTCACGTTGCGGGCCGAGAAGAAGGAGAAGGAAAAGAAGGGGCACCGCCATGACAAAGCACCCCACCAACACCACAAGGTAAAGGCAGCATAAGAAGAGGCTCCGGGATCTTCCGGGGCCTCATTTTACCCCCCCTCCCCTCCCCCAGCAAAAACCCCGCCCCTATCCACAATCCAACGGGCCAGCTTGCGGCTCACTTTGGCGCTTCTGGCCCTACGCGATGAATCGCGCTGGATTGTGGATAGCCCCGGCCCCGCCCAAAGCACTAATCCGTTGGAACCGTCTCCCCTTCCCTTGCATCGAGAAGATTTCGCCCCTTCAGCACTTGGCGGGGTTCCCACCCTTTCAAGTGGGCCAACGCCGCCGCCCTGCTTTCATTTCGCTACGCCGGGATTCTGCCCTACCGGGCAGATCCCGCTCCACTCCATTTCGCTGGCCGGCCACGTTAAGCGGCCTTGAAACCACTCGGCCCCTTCGGTACCGAGTCGTTTCTTTCATTTCTTCTTCCCACCCCACCCCGCCGAAAAAAACTTTTAACCAGGGGAGCCGTGAACCGGCTCTTGTCTTTGAGCCCTTCGGGCAGATTCCGGGGCTTTTCCGGCCCCCGGACCCCGCCGGTTGTTGAAGGAAAAAACGCAAGAACTGGGCCGCTTCTCCCTCAATAGCAGTTTTTGTCTGATTTTTTATATCAGATTAAATACTTGACCGGCGTTTATTTCTGATATAATATATCATAAAATTAAGAGGGGGAGACATGAGAAAGGAACTCGCGAAACGTGAAACAATTACCGCCCTGGTCGGCATCTACCAACAAGCCGCCCAAGAGATAGAAACTGCATACGCCATGTTGGCGACCGCTCAAAGCCGCTTACGTTCCGCATTCCTCGATTCTCCCGGCTACCGATTCGACACAAACGACCGGAACAACTTCGACCGCGTGGGAAAGAAGGCGTCAGACGCGATCTTGAAGCGGATCAAGCGGGATGCCTGGAGCGTCATCGTTGAACGGATGGAATTTCGGCGAATGCTTTCCGTCAAACGTCGTGACGAGCTCGACCAGCAACTAGAGAAAGGCGAGCTCCCCGAGCTCACCGAGGAAAACATTTTTGCCATGCTGGAAACATCCGTTGCCAATGCGGACACCTACCTTGAAGAAGCAATTAAAGAGGTTTTCGACTACCTTCGCCCGAGGCGATCTCCGTACAAGACGAACACCGAATTCGAGATAGGGAAACGTGTCATCCTGGCCTATTCCGTCGAAAGGACGTGGGAAGGAAAATTCCGTGTCTGCTATCGCCGAAACGACTTCATTACCGCACTTGATAACGTCTTTTCCCTCCTCGACGGCAAAGGGCCGGTTAAGACCTATCACGGCCCTCTGACCGACGCGATCAGCGAGACCACAGACGGCAAAGGGGAAACGGAATACTTTCGATTCAAATGCTTCATGAACGGCAACCTTCACCTTGAATTCAAGCGCCTCGATCTTCTGGCGAAACTCAACGCCGTAGCCGGCGGCAACAAATTGAAGTCCGACATATAAAGGTGGAATCAAGAAAATCTTAGGGGCTGGAAAGCCCCTTTATCTTTTGGCTGATTTTTTATATCAGGAAAAATGCTTGACCCTAGAATTTTTGTAATATAAAATATCATAAAAAATCACAGGGAGGACATGATGATCTTCAACAGTATTTACTCGATGCTTACGGGGCTTGTTCCCGACCTTCTAGCACTGGAGATCGGGGACCACCGCAAGTCTTCCCCGGCCAAGATTTTCATGCCTCTCAACCTGGACGTGCTCGACAAAAACGAGTCGGAAATCACCATCGCCCTTTCGCACTACTACAGGCACGAGAGCGGCGACATGATAGCCGACCCCGACATGGAAATAAGGGTCATTCCCTCAATGGAAGCGGCCGAAGCTTTGTCCTATCAAGATTACTTCGGCTACAGAACCGTCTACCTGGACGAAGCGAAAACGCTCGTCAATATCCACGCGAAGAAAGAGCTCAATCTATTCCTGGAGGCATGGCTTGCCAACATCCGCCATCAAGGCCACGACCTGACCGGCCTGAAACATTGTGTTTCTGGAAACCGGCATCAAGAGGAGCCTGGGTCATGAAAAAGACCATCACCTATGGCGAAATCGAAAACGGGATGAAAGTATGGAACCAAGGACACCTTTTTCTTGTTTCCGAGGTCACGCGGATAACCGGCCAGAGAGAGGACGGAAAAACCGTAATCTGCTACACCGGCCGTTGTGCCAACGACCAGGACGATATAAAGGGGACCGGCTACGACGGCGGCCGTTATGGAGCCGTTGAAACGCACCCGGCCACCATCAAAATTGACGAATGAACGACCAAGAGACCTGTCAAAGGTCCCCAGCAGGAGCACTTAAGTTATGAAGTTCAGGCGTTATTATCGACCAGAAGAAGGGATTAAAGGAAACACCCCACGGCGTCTATCCGCCGCAAAAAGGGCCTTGCTTCATGAGCAAAACAAACTCCCGTTATTTGCGGGGATGATTGCAGCAACGCAACCGACCCCCGAAGAACGTATTCAAAAAATAGATGCAGGAAGAGTGCAGGACACCATTGAAACCCGCAAACGGCGGGCGGATCAATGGCGGAAAGGGCGGGCTCAATTAAGAGGGCTTTCGGCTGCAGATCAAAAAGGCATCCTGCATTACTGGAACAACAGCATGTTACCGAAAGACCCAGAATACTTTATGGACCTCATCCGGAACTGGACAGTAAACGGCTGGCGGCCAGCCGTCTTTACGGAAGAGGACAAGAAGAAATGGAAAGAAGGCCGCGAGAGAGTAAATCAACTTTTTGCCCAGTGGAAAGCAGAAGGCCGGATAACGGACATTCAATACTGATCCTTTGGAGCATCGAACTATGAGAAACCGTATCGGCCTCATCGACTTTGACGGGAAGATCGTGAACCTCGCACTTATGAAGATTTCCGCCTATTACAAAGCCCAAGGCGCAAAGATCGTGCTTAATCCCGCGTCACCCGCCCAGGTGGACAAGGTTTATTGCTCCGTCGTCTTCTCCAAGAATCGGGACAAGGCCGCCCGGCTCGCCACCGTCTTTCCTCACATCGAATTCGGCGGAACCGGCTGGAGCCTGGATAGCGAACTTCCCCCTGAGATCGAGGCGATGAAACCCGATTACGGCCTATACACCGTTGACGCCATCGCCGACCGCATAGGCGGAATCATGACCCGCAAAAAAAAGATCGAGAAGGCCACCACCATTGTCAACGCCGGTATCGGCTTTACTTCACGCGGTTGCATCAGGACGTGCCCTTTTTGCGTGGTCCCCAGGAAGGAAGGCGAATTGAAAAGGGTAGGGGAGATCAAGGACCTCATCAACCCCCTTTCAAACATCCTGATCCTCCTGGACAACAACTTGACCGCCGATCCTGATTGTCTCGCCAAGCTCCGCGAGATCAAGGACCGCGAATTGACCGTGGACATTACCCAGGGGATCGACGTTAGGACCATGACCCCCGAAATAGCCAAGGCCCTAGCCGAAGTCAAACACCTTCGCTCTATTCATTACGCCTGGGACATGCCCGGCCACGAAACGGCCGTCATGAACGGCATCGAAACCCTTTCCCGGCATATCAAGAAATGGAAACACCTGTGCTTTACCCTCGTGGGGTTCAATTCCACGTTCGAGGAAGACCGTTATCGCTTCCGCAAGCTCACCGAGACCGGCGTTGACCCCTTCATCATGGTCTATAACCAATCCACCGACGCCCGCCTGAAGCACTTCGCCCGGTGGGTAAATTCCAGGATTTACAAAGTCTGCCCCGATTTCGATAAATACGAACCGTGGATGAAAGACCGTTTGGGCTACTTCGCCAGCGGGCAACTGAATCTTTTTGAGGCTTGAGGAAGAAAAGGCAGGAATATTTTTTCTGATATATTTTATGATTTTTTATTGATTCCTCTTTTTGTCTGATATAAATTATCAGCGTATTTCGACGCATCGAGGCACCACCGTTGACCCCGAGAATGGAGGCAAAATGGCTAAAGTCATCGCAGTAGCTCACAGTAAAGGAGGTGTCGGCAAAACCACCTTTTGCCGCAATCTCACCCTGGCGTATCGCAAAAACAATCCGGCGGCTCGCATCCTGGCCCTCGACTGCGACGGCCAGAAATCGCTTGAAAAGTTTTTTGCGGACCGTGCTGAACGGTTGAACGCTGTTGAGATCCAATGTCACCTGAAGATCAACCCAAAAGGGCTTTCCAGGGAAATTAAGGCTCTGGCCGATGATTATGAGAAGGTTTTCTGTGACGTGGGAGGGCAGCGGGATGGAGAGGTTTTGCGTCAGGTCCTCCTGGCCTCAGACGCGGTAATTATTCCGACTTCGCCGAGTCAGGAAGACCTTGACAGTCTCGATGAGTTCTTTATGGTGATCGACGAAGTACGAGGCGTAAACGAAAACCTCAAGGCTTACATCTTCATCAATCGGGCCTCGTGGCAAGGGCACGACAAGCGTTCGCGTGTCGCCATCGACGGGCTTGCACAGAAATTCGAGGGTGACGCGGAAATGTTGCCGTCGAAGATAAGCAATCTCCAGGCATGGAGCGACAGCGGAACAGGCGGTCATGCAATCTGGGAGATTGCACCAGGTTCAAGAGCTGAACGAGAATTCACCTCAGTCTACCTCGATCTTGAGGGTAAGGGGATCATCTGATCATCTGAAAGGAGAAAGCTGCATGTCAGGACCCGTGATTAGGGAAAGGAAGAAGGGCGTTCCGGCGACGACCGAAAAAGAGGCCTCTACGGTCAAGTTGCACGAGGAGAAACGAGGGAAGGGGAGGCCACCCCTCGGCCCCGATGAAGAGCCCAAGAAAGGAAAAATCTTCAATCTCCCTGTCTCGCTTATCCAGAAAGTGAAGAAGGCCGCGGATGAGAAGTTTTACGGCAACGAGTCTATGTTTGTTCGTGACGTTTTGGAGGACTATTTCAAGAAACAAGAGGACTCGGGCCAGCATAAGTGAAACAGATCACATCTTGAAAGAGATTGATATATGAGCCTGCGCGAAAAGATACCGGCCGCTTTAGTCGAAGAATGGGAAAAGCTGTCGGAACATGAAAAGGAATCCCTTGAAGGTGTTCCGCTCAATGCCGCGATCATCACCCTTGAACGGCGAGCGGAGCGGAAATCTACGGGAAATGAGGTCTTGCCCCTGGGGATTTCAGCGATTATTCCCAATCACGACCGGGAAAATGCTTTTTTTAAAGAACTTTCTCCAGAAGAGAAGGGGCATTTTGACCAACTCGGCGATGAGGAGAAGTTGACTTATCTCAGTCCCGTTATGCCGGCCAGTTTCGCGGTTAAAATCTTTCGGGACCGTCTCTCCTCGCCACAAACAGCGGCGAAAGAGGTCAAGGATCAAGCTCTTGAGTGTATAAGCGCCGCTGAAGCCCGCCCACAGCAACAAGACCTATTCGCTCCCTATCCCCGGCCCATGACCCGCTTGAGCATGTTTTTCCCAATGGCGAAACTAGAGCTCGCAAAGAAGCGGGAACGCTTTGAAAATCTCCTGATTTCCCACGGAAACAGCTGGGGAACCCTGGAATACACAGGCCCGAAGCTCGACATATCGGACGAAGATTTTCTCATGGCGCTTCTTGCCATCCTCCAGGAGCGGAATAACGTCATTTCTGATCCAGTGTCGGAACGGCCTACTTACGCCTATCGAGGAGCATTGTTGCCGGTATTTCAGATTCTGGGCATCGAAAGACCAAGCGGAAAAGATTATGACAAAGCAGAGGAAGTATATGACCGTCTGACGGAAGCGAAAATACGCCTCACAATACAAAAAACGAGCACCAGGGGTAAAGCGAAGAAAGAGTTGGCTGCTTCCGGTCCCATACTTTCTTATGCCCAGAGAGATTGCAAAACCAATGAATTCATTATCGCTGTTAATCCCTACTTTTACGAAATATTCGCCGACAAAGAATACACGCTGGTTGACGTGAAAACTCGCGCAAAACTCCCTAGTCCACTCGCCAAGGCCCTACATCGTCACATCTTTTCGCATGAAGGGATGCAAAAGTATAAGGAATCATCGCTGGCTACCATGATCAACTACAGCGAGGACAGCCCACGCGAGAGAAGAAGGCGGCTGAAGAAGGCACTTGAACAGCTCCAAGATAAAGGCCTCATTACCTTCAAAATAGACGAAGGGAAAGATGAGCGGGTTATCTACATCAAAAAAAATTCTGATGGTCAGTTTCGTAGACCCCGCAAGTTAAAATAAGCGTTCGGGTTATCGCCCACGGTCTTTTTGAGATTCACAAAATATTACAGACAGTTATGAAATTTGAAGGGAGTTTTTCGGAAGATTTATCCGCTAACTCCGGGGGAAATCATGACGCTGATTGAACGGCACGGCCACGACGAAAACGGTAGCGAAATAGTCACAATATGTGGAGAAAAGACCCTGATCCATGATTATGACTGGTACATGGAAAGGGCAATCCGGAACCTTACCGCCGTGGCCTGTAACAAGGCCGGAGAAGTGAAGTTTAAGAGCGTTGATTATCGCTTTGTCTGGCGCTTCCGTGACGCGATCCGGGAGAACTACAACCACGGCCACAATCTGCCAGATGAAGAGTTTCGGACTCTCTCAGAAATAAAGATTTTTATCTACACCGTAGAGCGGATCGAGGCCCGGCAGATGCAGGGTTTGGGATGATAAAGGGTTGCAGGTTCTTCGGGTTATCGCCCACGGTCTTTTTGATATTTGCTCGACATATCGGATGGTTACAAGTTTTAGCCTTCATATTTCCGGAAGCCGGCTAGAAGGGAATTCAGGGATGCCGCTTAATCGGTTCGGGTTATCGCCTACGCCTGTCAGGACGTTTTATTAATTATTACGGCTATTTATGGCAACATGAGCGCATTTTCAGAAAGGCTCTTCACTTGCAACCTTCATTCGGGTTATCGCCCACGGTCTTTTTGATATTTGCTCGACATATCGGATGGTTACAAGTTTTCGCCTTCATATTTCCAGAAGCCGGCTAGAGGGGAATTCAGGGATGCCGCTTAATCGGTTCGGGTTATCGCCCACGGTCTTTTTGATATTTGCTCGACATATCGGATGGTTGCAAGTTTTAGCCTTCATGTTTCCAGAAGCCGGCAAAAATACATTCGGGTTATCGCCCACGGTTCTTCGGGTTATCGCCCACGGTTCTTCGGGTTATCGCCCACGGTTCTTCGGGTTATCGCCCACGGTATGAGTTGCCCAAACCCGCACCAACTGCGGCGTCAGAGGTTATATGAAGCGCCTATAAGCTTTTATAGGTTTTTATAAGCTTTATAGATATTTCGTAAATCCACACGCACACCCTTACGGGTATGCGAGGGGATTCACACGGAAGTTTTCAACTTTCTGAAAACCTCAAAGGCGACAACAGGAGATAAATTTTATGTCGAGTCAGAAAATGACGCTTCAAAAGATCAAAGAGAACCAGAGAAAAAGGCGAAGCGGCGAGCTCTGCCCCTCGACACAAATCTTTGACGAAATAGACTGGCTCATCAAGTACGTGGAAATGCTTCAGGAGAAGCTATCAGTGGTCCATTGCAACAGCATTCTGGAGAGCTACAAGCAATATGCTGCTACACCGCAAGGACAGAGGGAGCTGTTGGGGAATCTGAGGAAGAGGGTTAAGCCGGTATCGCGTTCGCATTCCGGTTCTGAGGCCTTTTTCCCAGGCGAGGCAATATAATCTATATTTTCCACAACGATTGTGCATAAGCGCCATTTTACGCGGCAATGGCAACCTGTTTCGACCGCGTTCTTAACCAGTTTAACAGATTGCCTTTTTGTTAAGCACTTGATGAGAAACTTCATGAACCACCATGCCCCGTCCACAACCAAGCGCGAAGCGTAGGGCCAGAGGCGGCAAAGTGAGCCGCAAGCTGGCCCGTTTGGTTGTGGACGGCGAAACGCCACCGCTATGAAGAAAACGACCAGGACAACATTGCAGTTCGAGGACGGTAAGCGAAACTTCCGTCTGCTCTTCGGCGACCCGGTGAAAATCGAAACCGTCTCGTTTCAGCTTGGCGTCACCACCCAACATGCCTATTTCAGACCGGACAGCATCTTTGCGCTCGATCTATGGGAGCGCAACGAATACGGCACAAAAGAATGGAGAATCTACATTGTGCGGGCCGTTTGGCCCGGTGAACGTGCTGCACGGATTCCCCAGGTTGAACCAGGTGGAGAGATCCTTTTGTACGCTAAGGGGAAAAACAGGGTGCAAAAGGTTCTATCGTGGCTTCGGGAGATCGAGAAAGCGGGGGAGATGCCGGCACACCTCCACCCCGATCTTTACCGGGCCGCCCATGTCCGGTTTCTGGTGAACCTGGAGCCGAGGCGGATCAACGAGCCGTGCGGACGACTCGCAGATTTTCTCAAGGAGCGAGAACATGAAGCTTATCATCGCTGAAAAGCCCAACATGGCCGCCGAAATCGCGGCCTGTCTCCCCGGACCGAACAAGAGAGCAGACGGCTATATCGAGACCGGCGGCGGGGTAGTAACGTGGCTCTTCGGTCACATCCTGCGCCAAGCCGAACCGGAGGAATACGACGAGCGTTTCAAGGTGTGGCGGCGTGAAGACTTGCCGATCATCCCGGCACCGTGGAAGCTGGTCGTAAGCGATTCCTGCAAAAAACAATTCCGGATCGTCAAGGGTCTGGTCGAAAAGGCGGCCGAGATCGTCCACGCCGGCGACCCCGACAGGGAAGGGCAGTTGCTTGTTGATGAGGTCCTGGAGTACCTACAGTGCTCGAAGCCCGTCAAACGGATTCTTCTGAACGCCCTGGACGAAAAAAGCATCAAGAACGCCCTCGGGGATCTTCGGGACAACCGGGATTTCTTCAACCTCAAACAATCGGCCCTGGCCCGGTCACGGGCAGACTGGCTTATCGGAATGAACCTTTCCCGGGCCTACACCCTGGCCGCGCGAAAGGCCGGCCATGACCTGACCTTTCCCATCGGGCGAGTAAAGACCCCGACCCTGGCGCTCGTGGTCAGACGCGAACGGGAAATAGCCAATTTTCAGCCGGTCACTCACTTCGGCATCAAGGCCACATTCCAGCATACCAACGGCTCTTTTACGGCAACCTGGAAGCCGCGAGAAGGTCAAAGCGGCCTCGACGCCGAGGGGAGGGTTATCGACGAAGGAAAGGCAACCCTCGTCAAACTGAGGATGCAGGCAGCGCAGGACAGCGAAAAGGCCGTTATTTCCGGTTACGAAACCGAGAAAAAAAGCGAGCCTCAGCGCTTGCCGTTTTCCCTGTCTGAGCTGCAAATCCGGGCGGGGAAAAAACATGGCTACGATCCTCAGACGGTCCTCGATGCCGCGCAATCCCTCTACGAGAAAAAACTGACCACCTATCCACGTTCGGATTGCGACTATCTTCCCGAGTCGCAGTATGTCGAGGCCTCGGTTATCATCGACAACCTCAAGAAGAGCACTGAGGCGGCGCTTTCGGCATGGGCCGGCAAAGCCGACCCCGCGATAAAGAGCCGGGCATGGAACGACAAGAAAGTATCGGCCCACCACGCGATAATTCCGACACAGGTTTCTTGCCCGCTCGACACGCTGAGCGAGGTTGAGAGAAACATCTATTTCCTCGTCGCCCAGGTATATCTCGCCCAATTCTACCCGGTGCACACCTACCACCAGACCAAGGTTGATGTCACCTATGTTGAAGAGACGTTCAAGGCGAGCGGCAGGGTGACGCTCGAAGCCGGATGGAAAGCGCTGTACGGAAAAGAGGAGGAGCCAACTGAAGGCGAAGAAGAGAGCGCCACCTTGCCCGCCATGAAGAGCGGCGACAGGGCGGACTACGCGGGGGCCGAAATCGTTCAAAAGACCACGAAACCCCCGTCCCGCTACACCACTTCCACCCTCGTGGAAGCCATGAAGCAGATACACAAATACGTCAAGAACGAGACGCTTAAGACGCATCTCAAGGCCGTTTCCGGCATCGGCACCGAAGCGACTCGGGCGACGATCATCAAGGAGCTGATCGACCGGGAATTCCTGAAGGTGGTAAAGAAACATCTCCAGCCGACCGAAGGGGCGTATATCCTCGTTGACGCCCTTCCCGACGAGCTCACCTATCCGGACTCGACAGCCATCTGGGAACAGACCTTTAACGACATGGTTGACGGCTCCGTGAAACTGGAGAATTTCATCAGCGAGCAGACGGCCTATATCTCTGACCTTTGCTCACGGTCCGGAGGGATCAAGCTGAAGGAAACCGAGCAGATTACGTGCCCCTCGTGCGGCAACGGAAAACTGCGGATACGGAAGGGGGAAAAGGGGAAATTCTGGGGATGCTCACAGTACCCAGAATGCAAGGCAACATTCCCCGACGCCAACGGAAAACCGGAGCTGCAAAATGCGAAGACAACGGAACACGCTTGCCCAAGCTGCAAGGATGGAAGGTTGCGGCTCATAAAGGGGCAAAAGGGTAACTTCTGGGGATGCACTCGATACCCTGAATGCAAAGCCTCATTCAACGACGAGAAGGGGCAACCACACATCCACAAGACGGCGGCACAAGAAACGAAATGCCCGATCTGCCAAGAGGGAGTCTTGCGGCTTCGCAAGGGGAGCAACGGAAATTTCTGGGGGTGCTCGAAGTACCCCACTTGCAAGACTACTTTTAAAGATAAGAACGGCCGTCCGGTTTACCGCTAATGCGCATCAACAAGAAGCCCCTTTTCATAGCCGTAACGGTAGTTGTCTGTTTGGCTGTAATGCAGATAATTAACAGCCTGACAGGCCCTTATTTTGTGCTGAATCTTTCCAGCAGCGAACCACTTGGAATATACCGCCTGAAACCTTTCAGCGGCACGCTCCGGCGGGGGGAAATCGTATGGATGAAGGCCCCGCAAAAGGCAGGGGCTTTCATCTACGACCGGGGATGGTTGCCGCGTGGCTGGCCCCTCTTGAAACACATCAAGGCCATTCCCGGCGACATCTTCTGCATCACCGATACTTCGTTAACGGTCAACGGCGCTTTAGTCGGCCCTGTTTCGGACCGCGACCGGAAGGGTCAAACCCTTCCCCGGATTAGGGGTTGTTCCGACGTTGCAGCAGGTCACTTTCTGCCCGTCGCAACCAATATCGCCAACTCATTCGATGGACGATATTTCGGCACCGTTCCGGCGTCGTCCATCATCGCAGTTGCAACACCTGTTATGACCTTCTAGGAGGGCTCATGTTACTCATCGCAGGGATGCTCTATTTCTCCTCACTGTGCGGGCAGTGCGGCCCCGCCGTAGAGCCGTCAACGTCGCTCGCAATAATCAAGGTCGAGAGCGGAGGGAACCCCTATGCAATCGGCGACAACACGGAGAGGAAGAGCTATGCGCCCAGGTCGAAGGAAGAGGCCGTAACGGTCGCCTCGAAACTTCTGGCGCAAGGCCACAACATTGACATGGGACTTATGCAGATCAACAGCATCCATCTCAGGCCCATGAAGCTGTCTCTTGATGAAGTCTTTGACCCTTGCCGGAACATCAAGGCCGGATCCACGATCCTTGCCGACTTCTACCGCCGGAACGACCGACCAGGAGAGGACAAGATAACTGTTCTCTACAAAGCTCTTTCCGCCTACAACACCGGTTCCGCCTGGAGAGGGCCGGGCTACATCAACAAGATCCTCCAGGCGGCGGGAGTGGGGTACCGCGTGGCCCTTAACGGCAGCGCACCGAAGGCCGACAGCCGGAGGAAGGCGGAGAAGCCGAAGAAGGAGGCGAAAAGGCAGGGGCAGAATTCTCTTTCCCTCACGGGCGACGGCTCATCCCTGTTCTGCGAAGGAACGGGCGGGGGAGGGGGCAAACCAGGCATCTAAAACCGACCTGCTATCTTAAGGCAAGATAAAAGAACGGGTGACACTGACGTGTAACCGTTCTGAATGTATGTTAAATTGTTGCCACCTTTTTATTAAAAGGGTGGCAAATAATCTCAAACTATTTATAATTACGCTTAAAAAACGGGTGGCATAAACACAAACAACGCAAAATCAAGGGCTTACGCATGCAGAGCGACAGCGGCAGTTTTGCCGACGATTCTTTCACCATCAAGCTCAAAACGAAGCGCAAGACAGCATCCGGCAAGAAGGAAGTTCGCAAGACGCTTTCCTTCCTGAAAACGGTTGACAGAATTGCGCGAAGCAGCGCAAAGAGCGCCCCGGATTCCGCTCGTTCCGGAAGCTCGAAACGCGGCAAAAGCGCGGGGAAAAACTCTTACGTCAAAGCACCGGCAAAGAGCGCCCAGCGCGTTGTAGTCAAAGCGCGTTACGTGCGCAAGACGACCACCGCAGCACGGAAAGCCGCGATCAAGTCTCACATCTCATACATCACGCGAAGCGGCGCAGGACAGGAGCCAGGCAGCAAACCTATCGCCTACAACAACGGACAGGAAATGACCGCCGAACAGCTCCAGGAATGGGCCAGCAAAGCGGCAACCGACAAGCATCATTTCCACTTCATTGTTTCCCCTGAGAACTCTCATAATCTTGACATGAGAGAGTTTGCTGAAGAGCTGGTTAAACGCATGGAGCAGGACCTTAACACCCGCCTTGATTGCATCGTAGTGAATCACTACAACACCGACACACCGCACACTCATTTGCTGGTGCGCGGATTAGACGAGCAAGGGCGAGACCTGGTTATCAGCCGGGACTACATTGCAAACGGGGTGCGGGGGAGGGCGAGCGAAATAGCCACGGAACGACTAGGCTACAGAAGCGAGCTGGAGATACGGGAGGGCCTGACAAAGGAAGTCACTAAAGACCGCTTCACACAGATCGACAGGGACTTGCTCAAGATGGCAGCAGCTAGTGAGGATATGGAAATAGACCTGCGTAACAACCCGGTCAATTTCCGTCACAGCTTCGCCGTATTTAAACGAAGCGTACAGATGCAACGACTCAAACATCTTGAAGAACTAGAGCTTGCAAAAGAAGTCTCGCCAGGGGTATGGACCATTGCCGACAACATGGAGACCACGTTACGCAATCTGGGGACCAGAGGCGACATAATCAAGACGATGCACAGGAGCCTTAATGAGGCCGGACAGGAGCGGGTTATCTTCGATCCAAAGAGCGCCAGAACACCCATTACCGGCGTTGTCATGGACAAGGGCCTTTCCGACGAACTACACGAGCGGAAGTATCTTATTATTAGCGCCACCGACAACCGAGCCTATTACGTGCCATTGACCAAGTATTCCGAGGAGCCGGGACATGAAGCCGTACCCGGTTCCATCGTCACCGTCTCAGTTCATGCCCCGGCCTTGGAGATCAAGAAGTCCGACAGAAACATCATGGAGATTGCCGCCGGAAACAACGGCATCTATATGTCTGAAAAACACCTGAAACAGGTAAACAGTTATCGTCTTCCACAGGGGGCCACAAAGGAGCGTTTCATTGATAGCCACCTGACGAGGTTGAAGGTTCTGGAAAGTCAGGGCCTCGTTGAGCGAACCGGGAAATCAGCGTGGAGGGTTCCCCCCGACCTGGAAGATAAAATCAAAGAACTTTCGGAACGGACAGCGGCGAGCGCCCGACACGTCAAGATAACCCTCGAATCGCGGCATAGTTTGACCCAGCAGATAGGGACCGAAGCCCCAACGTGGCTAGACCGGCAATTACCGTCCGGAATATCTGAAACTTCCGGACGCAACAGCATCTTCAGAGAGAGCCTGGAAGCTGCGAAACGGGAGCGCGCGGAAAAGCTCTGTCAGTTGCAGTTGGCTGAAAAAACCTCCTACGGTTTGGAGCTGAGAGCCGATTTTCTCGACGAACTGTACAAGCGTCAGATGGTGGCGGCGAACAAGGCGCTATCCCGGCAGTACGGCACTCCCGTTGACCTTCAGGCCGGCGATACGTTCACCGGCACGGTCGAGGCTACTTGTCACCTGCCGAGCGGGCCACATGTTGTATTGCGGGAGGGTCAACAGTTTACGTGCGTCCCCTTCCGGAAAGGGATGGAAGAAGGGAGCCGCGTTGTTATCCAGATGCAGAAGGGGGCTCTACACGCACGGCAAGTATCATTCAGGAGTGCTGGGAAAGAGCAGGGGAGGGGACGTTAAGCGATGAAGCAACAGGGTACCGTGATCGACATTGACGCCATTCGCCACCGCAAGCGGGGAAAGCAATTCTTGTGTCCGGAGTGTCTTTCGCCGATGCCGTTCGACGGCACAAATCGCGTTGTCTGCGGCGTCTGCGAGACTACTTTTGAACCGCTCGATGAAGAAATGATTCGTGAACTAGGGGGGGGTGACGATGAAGCCGAATAGATTCCTGATCTTGTCCAGTCTCCTGATCCTGATCATCTTTTTAGCCGGGGTATGGACGTCAACGCAGTTTGCCGCGAAGTGGCTTGCCTATCAGCCGCAATTGGGGCCGCCGATGATTGTCCTCAAAGGGGTACCGATCTATTTCCCGCTGAAGATTTTCATCTGGGTATTTCACTATCACGCCTATGCCCCGAAGATATTCGACAAGGCGCTCTTATTCGCTTTCGCCGGGAGCATCCTGGGGGTATGCGTCGCCATTGGATTAGCTCTTCTGCGGGCAAAGAAACCGAAGGAATTGACCAGCCATGGCACGGCACGGTGGGCGGATCATGACGACCTGAAACGGGCGAAGCTCTTGGAAGGGAAGGGGATAGTCCTTGGTGTCTCGAAGGAGGGAGAATATTTGCGGCATGACGGCCCTGAACCGGTGCTGGTCTATGCGCCGACGCGGGCCGGCAAGGGGGTCAGCATCATCGTCCCTTCACTTCTCACGTGGCCCCATTCGGTCGTTGTCACCGATATCAAGGGGGAGAACTGGGGTATAACGTCGGGATTTCGCAAGCACGGCCTGAAGAATATCACCATGAAGTTTGATCCTACAGCCAATGACGGAACCAGCGTCAGGTTCAACCCGCTGGCCGAGGTCCGCCTTGGAACAGACCACGAAGTCAGGGACGTTCAGAACATCGTTGACATGATAATCGACCCTCAAGGGACGGGGAATCTGGACCATTGGGAAAAGACCGGTCATGCCCTTCTCGTGGGGGCCATTCTTCACGTGCTCTATTCCCACGAATACAGCCCGACCCTTGCCGGGGTTGCCAACCTTTTTTCCGATCCAAACAGGGATTTCACCTACACGCTTTTGACCATGCGGCAGTTCAATCACCTGAAGAAGGTCGAGGATCGAGAAGTATTCCGAAGGGTCTACGGTTCCGCATCAGAAACGCATCCGGTTGTTGCCCATGCGGCACAGGCGTTGCTCAACAAGGACGAAAAGGAACGGTCCGGGGTTCTCTCCACCGCCTTGAGCTTTCTGGAGCTCTACCAGGACCCGGTTATTGCCAGCAATACGGCGTGCAGCGAGTTCACCATCAAGGATCTGATGAACCATGAAAAACCGGTTTCCCTCTATCTCGTCATTCCCTCAAGCGATCTACTGCGGGCAACGCCTCTGACCCGCATCATCCTTAATCTGATCGTCACGAGGTTGACAGAAAAAATGGAATTCGAGAACGGCCGACCCGTCGCCTCATACGAGCATCGTTTGCTCCTGCTTCTCGACGAGTTCCCGGCCTTCGGCAAGCTTGAGAACTTCGAGAAACAGCTTGCGTTTGTGGCCGGCTACGGTATCAAGCCGCTTCTCATCGTGCAGAGCCTCAACCAGCTCTTCAAGACCTACGGCGAAAACAACAGCATCATAGACAATTGCCTTGTCCGGGCCGTTTTCACTCCGAGCACCGTCGAGACGGCCGAACGGGTCTCTCGCATGCTCGGCCAGAGGACGGAGCTGGTACAGAGCCAGACCTATTCAGGCCACCGTCTTAACCCCTGGCTCACGAACGCGAGTTTTGGAACCCAGGAAATCGGCCGGCCGCTCATGACTCCCGACGAGGTGCTTGTCATGCCATACGACGACGAACTCCTTTTCGTCACCGGATTTCCCGCCATCAAGGCAAACAAACTCTTCTACCACCAGGACGAAAATTTCACCAACCGGCTCAAGCCGGCACCGGCGAAAAGCGACGTGTGCCGGATTCCGCCGCCACCGCCCAAACTGGAGCCCCCCGGTGATCGTGAAGGACCGGACGAAACGGAGGAGGCGGAAGAGAGCGAGGAGGGGGGTGATTACTTGAAGAAGGTAATCCTTCTCGCCCAGAACACCCCTGATGAAGAGGATGAAGACGACCATAAGGAGAGGGGGGTTTCCCTGTGAGCAGAAGCGTCAAGTTTTCCATACGCCTTCCGGAGGAGATAAACACACAGCTTGAGGCGATATGCCGAAAGCGCCGGGGTGTCACGAAGACGGCGATTGTTGAGGCGGCCGTCAAGGACTTCCTTTCCCCATCCGACAGCGATAAAAAGGAGGCCCTGATAGGCCGCCACCTGAGCCGGATCGAGCGGCGGCTTAAGGCGGTCGAACGGGGGAACGAGATCCTTGGCGAAGCCCTCGGGCTCTTTGTGCGGGTATGGCTCACGAACACCCTGGAGCTTCCGGAGGAACAGAAGGAGGTTGCCGAGCGGGCCGGGGGGAGGCGTTACAGCTCCTTCGTCAAGGTCCTCGGTGAGAGACTTCAGGCCGGCAACTGCCTGTTTGACGAAATCCCCCGCGAAGTGCTAATCAAGGCTGACGAATTTTTCGACGTTGAAGAGGAAGGGACAGAGGAGGACTAGAGAAATGCCACATCGACACCTGAAAACCGTTCAAAAGGAAACCAGCGCCGAGCGCCTGGTTATGATGCTGAAGACCGCCATGGGTCCGGAAGTGGGACGGCTATTGACCGACGATAACGTTGTCGAATTGATGCTCAATCCGGACGGAAAACTGTGGATCGACCGGCTAGGGGCAGGGAGGGAGGACACCGGGCACACCATCAAGCACGAAGACTCCTTGAGAATCATTCAGCTTGTGGCCGGGGCCGTGGGTGCCGCCTGTAACCCTGAAAACCCGATCCTGAGCGCAGAGCTCCCGGAAGTGGGGAGCCGCTTCCAGGGGGTCATTCCACCCGTGACCACAAACCCCGTCTTCACGATCCGCAAGAAGGCGTTGATGATCTTCACCCTCGACGATTACGTTGCTCAGGGGATCATGAGCGAGCGGCAGCGGGCAACGATCATCGAGGCCGTCAACAATAAAGAGAATATCCTTGTGGTAGGCGGCACCGGCACCGGCAAGACCACCCTGGTCAACGCGGTCCTTCACGAGATAGCGGCCACCAATGACCGTATTGTCATCATCGAGGACACGCGGGAGCTCCAATGCTCCGCTCCGGACACGGTTTTTCTCCGGTCAAAGGAAGGGGTTGCCTCCATGAATGACCTTCTGAGGGCGACGCTCAGGCTTCGTCCTGACAGGATCGTGGTCGGGGAGGTCCGGGGACCGGAAGCGCTGGCGCTTCTGAAGGCGTGGAACACCGGCCATCCCGGAGGGGTGGCGACCGTTCACGCCAACAATGCCGCCGCCGGCTTGACCAGACTTGAACAGCTGATCCAGGAGGCCGTCATCACCGTCCCGCGTGAACTCATCGCGGAAGCGGTCACTATCGTCATTCACATCGAACGTGCCGGTCACGGCAGGAGGATCAAGGAAATAGTACGTGTGGAGGGGGTAGAGAGGGGAAAATACCAGACAAGACGCATCGACTAAATTTTTTTGCCTTGCGTCAACAATAAATTATTTTTTAGATAATTTGCTGTTGACTCGTGTTTTCTCCAATGATAATTTGACGCTAATGTTGCACATCTAATACGCGGTTTCAATTAAAAAGAACTGCAACAAAACACTCACGGGAGGTCGTCAATGAAGGGAAAAAGAGTTGTGCAAATGATTACGGTAGGTTTGGTGGTCCTGGTGGCCGCGAATGCTTTTGCCGCCGGTTCCGGGATGCCGTGGGAGGGTCCCATGCAGAAGATCCTCGACAGCTTTTCCGGTCCGGTCGCTAAAATCCTTGGCGTTATCGCGATCATCGCAACCGGCATCGGCCTTGCCTTCGGCGAAGGGGGCACGGGGATGAAGAAACTGCTTCAGATCGTCTTTGGCCTTTCCATCGCCTTTACCGCCGCGAGCTTCGGCTTGAGCTTCTTCGGTTTCGGCGGCGGCGTGGCGTTCTAGGGAGGGGAAATGTCTGTCAGCGGGTTCGAGGTTCCCATTCACCGGAGTTTGACCGAGCAGATCATGATTGCCGGCGTGCCGCGCAACGTCGCCATCCTCAACGGCACTTTCGTTGCCGCTCTCGGGCTTGGGCTTCATTCGTTTCTGGCAATCCCTCTCGGGTTGATTCTCCACCTTCTGGCATACGCAGCCACGAAGAAAGACCCTCAGTTCTTCGACGTGTTCAAGCGGCATATCCGCCAGAAAAACTACTACAGCGCATAGCGCACAGGAACACCCCATGTACAGCATCAAGGAATACCGACAAAACCCCGACCGTCTCACCGACCTGCTTCCATGGGCCGCTTTGGTAGGCCCCGGCGTGATTCTCAACAAGGACGGTTCGTTCCAGAAGTCCATCGCTTTCCGGGGGCCTGACCTGGACAGCGCAACGGAATCGGAGCTGGTCGCGGTGGCGGCCCGGCTCAATAACGTTTTCAAGCGTCTAGGTTCCGGGTGGGCGATCTTCGCCGAGGCGCAACGGCACGTCTCAAGCCGTTACCCGAAGTCTTCATTCCCCGACCCGGTAACCTATCTGATCGACGAGGAGCGGCGGGCTCTTTTCGAGGAGAACGCCCACTTCGAGAGCGAGTATTACCTGACGTTCGTCTACCTGCCGCCTCCGGACAGTACCGGCAAGGTTGCCGCCATGTTTATCGAGAATACCGCCGGCGGAAAGAACACCGTAGATTACCGGGCACACCTGAACGGGTTTACCGTCGAAGTAAACCGGGTCATCGACCTTTTGGGCGGGGTCCTTCCGGAAGTGCGGCCGCTCACTGACGAGGAAACCCTTACCTATCTCCACAGCACCGTTTCCGTGAAGCGTCACCCGGTGCGTGTGCCCGAAGTGCCGATGTACCTCGACGCGGTTCTGGCGGATACGCCCCTTACGGGAGGCCTGGAGCCGCGTCTTGGCAAGCACAGGATCAAAGCAGTTTCGATCATGGGTTTCCCGGGTTCGAGTATCCCGGGAATTCTGGACGCCCTCAACCGGCTTGCCATCGAATACCGCTGGTCAACCCGGTATATCGCCCTGGACAAGGTTGATGCACAGCAAGAGCTGACGAGATACAAGCGGCAATGGTTCTCCAAGCGCAAAACCGTTGTCACCATGATCAAGGAGCTCGTGACCGGCGGCGAGTCGGTCATGACTGATTCCGACGCCGAGAATAAGGCATTCGACGCCGACGCCGCCCTCCAGGAGGTTTCCGACGACGTTGTGTCCTACGGATACTTCACGGCGACGGTCGCTGTTTGGGATGAAGATCCCAAACGCCTTGAAGCGAAGACGCGGGCCGTTGAGAAAGTCATCAATTCCACCGGCTTTACCACGATAAGCGAAAACATGAACGCGGTGGAATCATGGCTTGGGACCGTTCCCGGCCACTGCCGGGCCAATGTGCGCCGGCCACTCCTCAACACCCTCAATCTCGCGCATCTCCTGCCTATTTCGGCAGTATGGGCGGGGCCGGATCGTAATAAGCATCTTGACGGGCCGGTGCTCCTCCATGGCGTTACTTCGGGGAGCACCCCCTTTCGCCTTTCGTTCCACGTGGGCGACGTGGGGCATGCCATGGTGGTAGGCCCTACCGGGTCCGGCAAATCGGTTTTTCTCGCCCTTCTGGAGGCTCAGTTTCCACGGTACAAAAACGCCCAGGTCTACATCTTCGATAAGGGAGGGAGTTCACGGGCCTTGACCGCCGGGGTCGGCGGTGAATTCTATGACCTCGGCGAAGAGGGGGGGCTTGCCTTTCAGCCCCTAGCTGAAATCGACAACGAGCTTGAACGGTCGTGGGCTACCGAATGGGTACTTGATCTTTTCCGGCAGGAGAACGTGGAAATAACCCCAACGGTTAAGGCCGAAACATGGGCCGCCCTGTCCAGTCTGGCGACCGCTCCACGGGAGCAGCGGACCATAAGCGGCCTAATGGCGCTTCTGCAGAACCTCACTCTCCGACAGGCCCTCACCACCTACACGATTGACGGGCAGTTCGGGCATATCCTCGACGCAACCGGCGATTCCCTTGGTTACGGCAAGTGGCAGGCATTTGAAATGGAAACCCTGATGCACACCCCCGCTGTGGTGCCGCCGGTCCTCTCATACCTCTTTCACCGGCTGGAGAAACGTTTCACCGGCGTTCCCACGAAACTGATCCTCGATGAAGCCTGGGTCTTTTTCGATAACCCGATCTTCGCCGCGAAGATTCGCGAATGGCTCAAGGTCTTGCGGAAAACTAACACGCAGGTGCTGTTTGCCACGCAGAACCTTACCGACATTGCGAACAGCGCCATAGCTTCAGCGCTCATCGAGTCTTGCCCGACCAGGGTCTTTCTGCCGAACGACAAGGCCACCGAGGAAGGGACCGCCGAAATTTACCGGCGCTTCGGCCTCAACGAGCGCCAGATTCAGATGCTCGCCCAGGCTACCCCCAAGCGTCACTACTACTATCAGAGTCCCATGGGGAACCGGCTCTTCGAGTTGGGCCTTGGCCCGCTGGCCCTCGCATATTGCGCGGCCAGCAGCAAGGAAGACCAAAAGGTGGTCAAGACGATCCTGCGGGAGAAGGGAAAAGAAGGGTTTAACCGGGAGTGGCTGACTTGCAAGGGGCTCACTTGGGCTCTTGAGCTTCTTAATTGAGGGAGGTCGAGGTATGAAACGACTTATGCTCGTGATCGTTGCCTGTAGCGTTCTTTCAGCGTGCGCGAATTTTCAGCTTCCGCAGCTTCCGAAGTTGCCGGACTATCAAGTTCCAGGGACCGGCGGAAGGGGCAGTTCAGCGGCGAAGGGGGCGAGGGGAGCGACCGGGCCTATCTACATCGGCGACATAGGGGGCAAGGGGGGGTATGTCGTCAAGGCCGTCACCGCCTATCCGCGTGGTTATGTCTGCAACGTGGAGGCCTACAAGGTGGGGTTCAGGAACACCTTTATAGATCAATGGGGCACCGAGGTTCTTAACGATCAACTTCCTAGAAAATACATGATTAATGAGGAACTTCAATCCGAACTTCCTTACGTAGATGCTTCCAAAGAAGATCGGTGCGACGGGTATAGTGTTTCTTCCGGGGAAGCAGACGGCCGCGTGGCTGCGGTAGAAACTTATGCCGAGTTCAAGAAACGTCTCGGAAGGAGGTAATAATGAAGCGCCTATTTACAATACTTTGCTTCTGCCTGGTTGTCGCTACAAGCCAACCCGCGTCTGCCACCATTCCCGTCTTGGATTATTCAAACCTTATGCAGGCGCTCTTGAACTATATGTCGCAGATACAGCAGTATACGACGCTGGCTAATCAGTACGCGACACAGCTCAGGCAGCTTGCAAACCAGTATCAGCAGCTCCAGAACGAAGCGCAGAACCTGAAAAACCTGAATTATCTTCTGGACGTGGCCGGACTCGACGACTTGCAGCAGATTATGCTGAAGGCCCAGGGGATAGCCAATGATTACGCCCGACTTCAACAGACCTTCAACAACCAATATCCCGACTTTGCCCGCTATAACACCATGAGCGGCAGGGATTATGCCGGGTATGCCATTAAATGGAATCAAGAGGTTTATACCAACACCAAGGCTGCAATGGATGTTCAGGCGAATATGAAAAATTCGTTTGTTCAAGACAAGAATGCAATAAGTGATTTACGAACCAGAACGGCGCTTGTCCAAGGTTCTCGTGACGGGCTTCAGAATATCGCCAATATCGCGCTCTTACAGGCTAAACAACTCGCCCAATTGCAGCAACTCATGGCTTCCAGCCAGCGAGCGGAATCCGCTTACATGGCTGAGCGGGCTTCAGGCGAAGCCGCAGCCAAGGCGAAAAAAGACAATCTTTACCGAGACTGGTCTAAGAAGGGAAGTAGGACCGTCAACACGAACATCGACAAACTGCACTGAGGGACGAAATGGGAACTGACAGCGGAATACTGACAACTCTTCTCAATACCTTTTCGTCGGCGTTCACCGGCGGTTACGGACAGATCTTCGGGGATGCCTGGAGTCTTCTGGGGATTCTGGCCGCCCTGGAGCTGACCATTGCCGCTGTCTGGTGGGCTCTGACCGAAAGCGACGCTTTGAAAGAGCTGTTGCGGCTTTGCATCAAGGTCGGTTTTTTCATCTTCGTCGTCACGAAATACGACTGGCTCATTGACAAGGTGATAAGCGGATTCATCAACACCGGCCTGAAGGCCGGAGGGTCCGGCTCCATCAGCCTCATCAAGGACCCGTCCGCAATCGTCGATTACGGGCTCACCGTTACCGAGCCTATTTTTCAGCATATTCAGAATTATGGTGCCGTTGACACCCTGGCAAACCTCCCTGACGTCATCATGACCGGCCTTGCCGGGCTCCTTGTGCTTCTGGCGTTCTTCGCCCTGGCGATCCAGGTCTTCATCACCTATCTGGAGTTTTACCTGATTGCCGTCCTTTCCCTGATCCTGATTCCGTTCGGCGTATTCAAATACACGAGCTTCATAACGGAAAAGGTATTTGGTGCCATCATCTCTTTCGGCATTCGCCTGATGGTGTTGTCTTTCATTGTGAGCGTTTCGCGGCCGGTCCTGGCGGGCCTGAATCTCCCGCCCGATCCGCCGCTGCAAAAGATCATGATTATGTTCCTGGCGGTCGTCGCCATCGCCATGCTTGCGTGGCATGCCCCAGGCATCGCCGGGGGGCTTCTCGCCGGTTCCCCATCACTTACCGCCGGGGCAGGTATGGGGGTTGGGGCTGCCGCCGCTCTTGGGATTGCGGGTGGTGGTCTCGCCGCGAAACAGGCCATGAAGGAAACGGCTTCGGGAGGCGTGGCCGCCACCAGGGCAGCGGCTCACGGAGCCGGCGCAGTAGCCTCGGCGGCTCGCATGGGGGCCGTGGCCGAGCCCGGCGGTGCCGTTTCACAAACTGTCGGAGCCGCTAAAGGGGTTGCATCCATGGCCCGAAATGTCGCCACGGAAACGGTTTCCACGGCGGCCGCCGGCATCCGCGAGTCATACCAAACCGGTGCCGAGCGTGGCTTTACCGCCACGGGGGGAACGGTTGTCGGTCGTGGGGGCGATCCTGCCGGCAGCGGTACCCCAGGCTCCGGCGGACCTTCCGTCAAGACCGGGGGAGGGGCGACTACGACCGCGGCCGGTTCTGGCGGGGCAAGCAGAGCCACCGACACGCGAAGCACAACAACACCGAACGCCCCGAACCAAAAGCCCGATTGGGCCAATCGCCTTCAGCAGGCCAAGGCAACCATCCCCCCCGAAGCAACCCCGACCGGGGGGCTCTCGGTGCCGATTCCGGACAACGAAAAAGGGTAAAAAGGAGCATCACGTATGAGCAAGAATGAGTTAAACGATTCACCTGTCAGCCTCAAGCCAGCCACGGCCCCGGTGACTCCCTACCAGCTCGCTCAGGAGGAATGGGATAAGCGGATAGGGAGCGCACGGGTGCAGGCCAAGAACTGGCGTATCACCGCTATCGGGACCATCGGCGTTGCGGCTATCGCCGTTTGCGGCCTTATCTATCAGTCCAGTAAGACCCAGGTGGTTCCCTATGTTGTCCAGGTGAACAGCGAAGGAATCGTTCAGGCCGCAGGCCCCGCCAAACAGATGAACTACGCTCCGGGGGAGAACGAAATCAAATTCTTCCTCAGCCAGTTCGTGACCAGTGTTCGTTCGCTTCCGCTCGACCCGGTTGTAGCGAAAAACTCCTGGCTCAAGGCGTATCAGTATTTGCGGCAGGGAGCCGCCAATACCCTCAACGAAATCGCCCAGAAGGAGCAGCCCTTTTCACACATCGGACAAGAGACGGTTGCCGTCCAGGTCATCAACGTCACGGCAATGTCGAAAGACACCTATCAAGTCCGGTGGAATGAAACCGTTTACAACCGTGAAGGGGTGACCATCGGGAGCCAGTCGATGACCGGCCTTTTCTCCATCGAGTTTCAGCCGCCGAAGGATGAAAAAACCCTTATGGTCAACCCCATCGGCCTCTACATCAAACAATTCAGCTGGTCGAAAGACGTATAAAGGAGCGCTTGCATGAGAAAACAAATCGTCCTGATCCTGGCAGTAACGGCCTTCGCAGCACAGGCCCTCGCGCAACAAGCCACGGTGCCCGGCATCCCGCAACAGATGCCGATCACTTCAGCCTCGGCTCCCCAACCGGCCGTTTCCCCGCAGGTTGCGCCGTCGCCCCCTTCCGAGAAGCCGGAAAAGCTGACCCTCGTTCCGGTCAACGCGAAGGACGCGAAGACGGCGAAAAAAGCGAAGAAAAAGAAGCCGGTCAAGAAGGTCGAAGCGGCCGACGAGGACGCCCCGCAGTCCAGGGATGAGCTTGTGGAAGGGTTGAGGTCCGAAATCAGCGCCCTCAAGGATCATCACGTCGTTGATTCCAGCATCAAGGAATCGACGCAGCGGCCCACGAATTCGCCGCAAGTGGAGATCAAAACCGTCTACAATTACAGTCCGGGAGCTAACTACGTGCTCCACGCCGGCGTGAACCGGGTTACCGACATCGAGCTCCAGCCGGGAGAGAATCTGACCGGGCCGGTCATCGCCGGTGATACGGTTCGGTGGGTTGTCGCCAAGGCCATCAGCGGCAGCGGCGAGAACGCCACTACACACGTCCTGGTCAAGCCGGTTCAGGCGGGTCTTGAAACGAACTTCATCATCACGACCGACCGGCACGTTTACCACGTCTCCGCAAAGTCCACCAACAAGAACTATATGCCGGTCATGACCTGGAACTATCCCCATGAAGAGGCGGCGAAGATGGAGGCGATGCGGCGGGAAGAACAGCGACTAGACGACCTCAAGGCAGCGCCGGCGGTTGCGGCCGAGAACCTGAACTTCAAATACAAGGTCAAACCGGATGATGATTATTCCTGGACGCCGGTTCGCGTCTTTGACGATGGCTCGAAGACTTTCATTCAAATGAATCCCGAGATGAAAAACACCGAGGCCCCGGCGCTCTTCATCAAGGACGGCGACGAACTGAATCTGGTCAACTATCGCGTAAAGGGTGATTACTATATCGTTGACCGCCTCTTTGACGTGGCAGAGCTGCGAAGCGGCAAAGACGAGCGGGTTCTCGTCAAAAAGGACAAGCCGTGGAGCTGGTTCGGCGGGTCCAACTCATCATCGAGTCACAAGAAAAACGACATACCCGCCGGGATTGATACCCCTTAAGGAGCTTCCGCATGGCAGAGTACAAACACCCCATCGAGGACGACAGAGAAGAACAGGCGGAAATTCCGGTTCCGGAATTGCCGCTGATGCAGCCGAAGCCCGATACAACGAGACTCAACCGGAAAGTTGTCATGTCCATCGTGGCGATAATCGGTGGCTTCACGGCCATATCTCTCATATGGGCCTTTTCACCGCAGAAAAAGCAGTCAGCGGAAGAAGCGGCCGCCCAGCAGAAGAAAGCGGCCGCCACGCAAGGAAACGCCACTGCTCCGAACATGCCGGAAGTGCTGAACGCAGCCCCCGGTACCTATTCCGCAATGCGGCAAACGCCGGCGGGCGTCCCGCAACTCGGCGCTCCGCTTACCGGAGATTTGGGCGGGGCGCAGCTCGACCACCAGAGGACGGCGGCGGGAGAACCTTATTACACCACCTATCCGGTCTCGGGCGGCGGGCAGGGTCAACCGTCCATCGAGCAGCAAATGCACTTCCAGGAGAAGGATCAGAAACGCAAAGACGCCCTGGAAGCCCGGCGTTCTCCCCTCACCTTCGGCAACCCTACCGATTTCGGAGGCCGTGACCGGTCCCAATCCACCCCTCTCGGCGTCGCCGGGGGCGGGGCCGGGGCACCACAGATGCCCGACATGGCAGCACTCACGGCGGCCCTCGGTGGTGTGGGCGGCGCACCCGCCGACCAGAACATGCAGGACGAGAAGCGGGGATTCACGCAGCCGAAACGCGGGGGGGGCGCATACCTTGAGGCCGGTCTTCAACGGCCGCTTTCACCTTACGAGATCAAAGCCGGTTCCATCTTTCCCGGCGTCCTCATCACCGGAATCAATTCAGATCTTCCCGGTCAGATCGTCGGGCAAATTCGAGAAAACATCTATGACAGCGTTTCGGGCCGCTTCCTCCTCATCCCCCAGGGAACGAAGATCATAGGCGAGTATGACAGCAAGGTTGCCTATGGTCAGGAACGGGCTCTGATCGTCTGGACACGGCTGATTCTTCCGAACGGCGATTCCATAGGTCTTGAAGGAATGCCGGGGGTTGATCTTCGCGGTTACGCGGGGCTTACCGACAAGGTGAACAACCATTATATGCGGCTCTTGTCCGGGGTGGTTCTGGGGAGCGTTTTAGGTGCCGCCGCCCAGGTCGCAGTCGGTCCCGCCGGAGTGCAAAACCCGAACTTTGAGCAGCTGGCCGTGGCTGGCGCCGCACAGAACATAAACGACGCCGGACAACAGATAACAAGAAAAAATCTCAACATCCAACCAACGATTGAAATCCGCCCTGGAATGAAGTTTAATGTCTTCGTCACGAAAGACCTGATATTACGTCCTTACAGGGGGAGATGATTTGATCTACGATGGGGTGGATACTATTCAACTTCGTGTAGACGAGGAACTGAAGAAGCGGATCAAAATGAAGGCGGTGGAAGACGATATAACAATCCAGGATGAAGTTGAAAAAGCGGTCGAATCATTCCTGAAATTCGCGGAAGAAACTTCAAGGATTACCTTCATTCCGACATTGAAAAGTCGTGGGGTTCTCACCGGCTACAGACTCCGCAAAAACCTTCACGACAAGCTGAAAGCTGTGTCAGAGCGCTACGCGGTTTCAATACGTGTCACGCTTTACACTGCCCTAGTTCACTATTTTGAAAAGGAGGGAACTTCCCATGTCCCTTAAAATCAAGCCTATCCCCGAAGAACCAGAACCGATAAAAACAACCTTCAAGCTGAAGCCTGAAACGCTTCGCAAACTGCACGCCTATTTACAGGCCTATGAAGCCGCTTATGGCAAGAAAGCCGATTCCGATTACATCGTGAACGAAATACTTGAAGGCTTCTTTGCTTCAGACAAAGAGTTTCTTGCGTACCTCAAGGAAAATCCTCTCTCCCCCCTGCCTGAGCCCACGGGTAGCAAAAAGAGACCACAGCAGCCCAAGCCGCAACCACAGCCCATGCCGGCAGCGAAAGAAGCCGGCAGCGAGGCCTGATTATGAACTCAAATTTTCTCCAGATAGGTCTTATCGTTTGGGTCGCCCTCGTCCTTGTCGGAGCGGTTATATACCGACGCCGCAAGGACCGGGCGAAGCCCGCCCGGGGGCCGGTAGTCTACCCGGAAACCGAGGAAAGAATCTACTCCGGAGATGAGGAGAATCGCGGATGAAGAGAATAGCTTTCGCAGCTTTTGTTGCCTTAGCCGGTATCACGTTCGGCGCATGCAGCAAGGAGCCCAAAACGGTCGAATACTACAAGCAGCACGAGGCGGAAAGAAGGGCCGTCCTGGACAAATACAAGGACAACCCCGGCAAGTTCAGGGACGATCCGGACGCGATCAACGCCCTCGAAGCCGAAACCCGTCTTCGGAAAGAGCATCTTTACGGGGGGTGGACGAAGAAAGAAGAAACCAGGGTCGTTGTGCCGACTCTGGATAAACTCGGCAAATGAGGTCCTTTCTCGTAACCCTCCTTTTCCCTCTCCTGACGGTTCTCCCCTCCCCTGTTTTCGCCCTGGAACTTGCAGCTAAGGTGCTCCGCGTCATCGACGGAGACACCCTGAAGATTGAAGTCGAAGGGCACAACGAATCCGTCAGGCTTATCGGCATTGACACCCCCGAGAGCAAGGCAAACGCGAAGGCCCTCAAAGACAGCGCTCGAAGTGGTGAGGAGCTGGCCGCAATCGTTCTGCAGGGGAAGAAAGCAGCAGCCTTCGCCCGGTCCCTTGTGCGAAAAGGCGATGTTGTGCGGCTTGAAACAGACGTGCAGCAGCGGGACAAGTATCGACGGCTTCTTGCCTATGTCTATCTCCGGGACGGCTCGATGCTCAACGAGTCGATAGTCAGGGCCGGTTACGCTTCCCTCATGACGATACCCCCGAATGTGAAGCATCAAGAACGGTTCCTTAAGGCGTTTCGAGACGCAAGGGAAAACCACCGAGGATTGTGGGAGTGAAGGGACATGAATAAAACAGGTGCGGAAATCATGGAGTGGGCGGCGGCTCTTAAATCCGGTTCGGTCCAACGGCTGCGGGATATAGAGCTTTACCAGGGGGATAATCCTCGATGGAACAAAGACCGGGAAACGTCCAACCGCGATAACGCCGAACGGATCATTTCGGGCATTACGGACAACGCCCTGGAGGGTCACAGCTTTACGATCCCCGTTACCCCTGTCCATGGGGAAAGCATATTTCGGCACCAGGAAAACATTGATTCCATACTCGAACAAATTAAGGAGAAGTCACGGATGAGAATGATAGAGATTTCAGGTAAAGACCTTGTTGAAAAAATTGACAATGAGGTGAAAGTCCTGGAAAACGCCATCAGCGGCGATGAAAAAATAATGAAGCTTACTAAGGCGAATCAGGAACTTTCTACGCTCCATGGACTTCCTGAAGTGGACGCGGTTGAATTGGTCAAGGGTAGGCTCAAGGACATGAAGGAAGCTCACAAGAACCTTACAGGGCTCCATGACAAACAGTTCATCGTCGAGGACAAGGACATTCACGCCATCATTCAGGACTCACGCTTTCTCAAACAGGTGGAACAGGCGCAGCAATTGACCGTTTCGGGCGCTGAGATCGTGCGACAAATCGACCAGGAAGTGAAGTTTTTCGAGGAAAGTATCAGTTCCCCAGAAAAGATCGAAAAGCTGATGACCAGCGAGGCCGAGCTACTGAAGAGGTCCCCCGACATGCCGAAGCCGGAAAAGGACGTGGTGGACGTAATCAAGGAACGCGTACACGACCTGAAGGGTGTGCGCGAGAAGATGAAGGGCCTCGAAGGAAAGCCCTTCACCATCCAACCGAAAGATATTTATACCGTGACCAAGAACCCGGAATTTGTTTCACAGGTGAACAAGGCCCACGAGCTGGGCAGGAACCGTGCCCTTGACCTCGGCAGATAACCCTTTAAGGAACCACCCATGAACATTCCAGATATAAGAATGCTTACCTGTAACGGCTCGCAATCATAATCACGCCGGCGCGCAACCCTCGCAATTTTCGGCTCACATTATTCGATTCTATCGGTGATATGGCGGCCCCGGTTTTCTTGGACACGAAAATGAGGTAAATCTACGTGTTCAAGGAGGTCGTCAATGGAAAAGGAT